>CAYOTZ010000015.1:0-11370 GCA_964407035.1 uncultured Methanosarcinales archaeon
TTATGAAGAAAAAAAAAAAAAACAAAAATTAATAGAAAGTAAGCAATCAACCTTGGCTTGTATAAGAATTTCAAACTGACCAGTATCAAAGGTGAAAGTAAGAGCAGCACAAACAAGCTAAACAAGCCGCCGAGAGTTGCCAAGATAACTGCCTCATAACCCCTACCTTGCATAACCAATTTGTGTGCAGGTAGTGCAATCACTGCCAGATCAGAGGAAGGTGCACCCAGAAACACTGAGGGTATAATATCAATAAAAGTGTGAGTGGATGCCATAGCAACAATAAAGCAGGAAATATCCAGAGGCGTTAGCAGTTTAGATAGTAATCCCTGATAAGCAACAAGATAAGCAGCAACAAGGTTAACATGAATGCCAGGGATAACTCCTGTGATAGTGCCAAAAGCAATGCCAAGGGCAACAGATGGAATGAGTGAAACCAACATAAGACATAGAACTTTTATTTGTATTTAAGTTTTGAACGAAAGAAATATTGAAGAAATTTCAATCAGCTAAAGGCCTGCCTGTAAATTTCAATCGCCTTTCTTATTGCTTTATAAGCTGATTCTCTCCCATAATCCTTTACACCCTGACATTTTTCCCTGCTGCTCTTTGTATGTTTCAAGAAAGTGCCTGAGCTCCTTGAGAAAGTGGTTTGGCACAGCCCTTATCGAGTTCTATTCGGAGTAGCGAGGATCATTGGCATGCACTCCTATAATCTTATCATCAGAGGTCATGCCGTCCCTCAACTGCACAACACAATGACTTTGACTTAGCATAATGTCATGGAATAAGCAGGTATATGCGAGAACACAATAATATCCAATGGGTTCTTGTCATGCCACAGCCTCTTAGCTATAAAGCCGTAATCATCAGGATAATGCACAGCCGAGTAAAGATATCTATCCATTCTTAACAATCCTGTTGCCTTGTCAAGCTCGTATTTCACCTTGCTGCCTTTGGTGTTTCCATACCATATTAACAATCTTCGGTATGCTTTTGTGTAGAGCTATATCACGCCAGGAATGTGGAATCTTTGGTTTTTTCATTCTCCAGTTCTGGCATTAAAGCTTATTATAAAAATTTATTGTGAACAATTACTCGATACTCAACCTGTAAGCTATTAACTGCTCCTTTCCATTATGGTTATCAATAATACCAGTAACAATAACAAATGAGTTCTCAGCAATGCTAAGCTGTTTGTCCTTGAATAACACAACCTCTGTCTGTGTGAGATGCTCAAGAGTTAGATATGCATAGCTACCTTTGTCCAAATATTTAACAACTCTGCCCCTAAGCTTTACTTCTCTATTCAGTTGATTTGTTCTAGGGTTGTAATTTAACTGGGTTGTGTGCTGTGTTATGAAAAAAACCAGCAATAGCCCTATTAAGGAGAAACTCAAAGAGAGTTTGAGCAGAGTGTTGCTGTTCATAGAGCAATAAGAATTGCTATGGTTTATAGTTTTCACTGGTCAGAAAATGAAAATTATTCAGTCCTCGTCTGTTCTCCACTTAGGTCTTATTCCTGCTTCTGCTATGTCAAGTAGCCTCCCGCGTTTGTACTCCAATAGCCCTAGATATGCAATCATAGCACCGTTGTCAACAAGGAACTCATTATCAGGTATAAAGAGTTTGGCTTTACGCTCCTTACACATAACGGCTGCCATCTCTTGCAAGCGATTGTTGCAGGCAACTCCTCCACCCAGCAAAAGCTCTTTCTTATTGCAGTGTGCCATTGCTCGCTCTGCAACCTCTATCAGCATAGCAAATATTGTTTCTTGACAAGAATAGGCGAGTTCCTCTTTTTTGTATCTACCAGAAGCAATCTTGTGCTTCAGGTTTGTCAGCAAGCCGCTGAAGCTTACATCCATTCCCTTTACAGTGTAAGGCAACTTCACATATTTCTTTGAGTGAGTTGCGAGCTGCTCTATCTTTGGCCCTGCTGGAAAACCAAGCCCGAGCTGCCTGCCAAATGCGTCCAGAAAATTGCCAACACCCATATCAAGTGTCTCGCCAAAGATTCTGTATCTGCCAGCATGGAAAGCAATAACCTGTGTATTGGCACCAGAAGCATAGAGCAGCACAGGGTCTTTTGCTCTGGTTACGAGTTTGCCAATCTCGAGGTGCGCTACGCAGTGATTAACACCTACTAAGGGCTTGGAGAACTTCAGTGCCAGTGTTCGTGCAAGAAAAGCACCTATACGTAGGCAATGCCCTATACCAGGGCCCTGAGAATATGCTATCAGACCAATCTCATTAATGCTTGTTTGCAGTTTGGATAAGAGTTTAGGCAGCTTGGATATTAAAAAATCAGCTGCCTTGGCAGGTATTATGCCACCCTGCTTGGTTGTGTATGTTACCTTGATGTTCTCTATCACGCTTTGCTCTGTTACAACACCTAAACCAAGAGTGTGTGCGGTTGATTCAATACCAAGACATTTCATATGACTAGCAAAGCATATTGATTATAAAAAGTTAATTGAAATTGGTGGCTGCCTGTTTCAAAGGCACGCAGGTCAACTGCAAAGACATCTGCTGTAAGCCATTTTGGGAGTAAGCTAAAAACCACTACGAGTTCATAATCAGAAAAATTATCCATGAGCTTGACTATCTCAGTGGCTGGGAATTGCTGTAACCTGTTCTTTGCTTCCTTATATTTCTTCTCGTTTATTAATCGTAGTACAGAATTGCTCATCGCAGCCAAGAAGTTTATGAAGTTTAAAAAATTATTTATCCAGCTTGTTTAGTAATTCAGATATTAGTTCTTTATCATTGAAACAGAAGAAATGTGCTCCTGCATACCCCAAGCTTTTAACAGCTTTGTAAAAGCGAACAGCTATTGTCAAACCATACTCCCTTGCGCTCTCCTTATCCATTCGCTTGAGCTTGGTTAACAAATCAGGAGGGATTTCAACCTTGAACATATCCTTGTATCGTATTAACTGGTCTGTACTTGTTACTGGCCTAATACCAGCTACTACAGGCAAGGTTATACCAGAACCCCTCAACTGGCGCAGATATTTTGCATAACCATATTCACTAAAACACATCTGAGTTATAATAGCGTCAGCCCCTGCATCCTGTTTTGCTTTCATATGCCTTAATTCCTTTTCAACTTGCCATTCTGGATGACCTGCAACAAATACAAAGAACTCGGTTGGCAAGCCTTTTCTGAATTCGCTATTTTTGCCCCTTTTCAAATACAAGCCATGGTTCAGCCGCTTTATCTGTTCAATAAGCTTAATAGTACAGCACTCTGGTTTTACCACTACCTCGGTATTAACTGGATAATCGCCGCGTAAGGCAAGCAACTGCCTTATACCAAGGTAATGAAGTTCTAAGAGCTGGTTCTCTATCATTTGCTGAGTCTTACCAAGGCAGATAACATGAGCCGCAGCTGGCAAGCCCAAACTGTTAGCGAAATGGCTCAACGCAATTGTGCCTGCCCTCAAGCTACCCATAGGGCTTTCTGTCACACTAACAAAATCCGCTTTCCCTTTTAAGAATCTTAACAGCTCAATAACAGGCTTCAACACCTCTCCGTTTCTCGGTGGCACAACCTCAAAAGACAAAGTAAAGTTGTTAGCTATTATCTCTTTTAGCATCCTTAATCAGCTCATTTATCTTTTCAATACCTTCCAAGGCGTCCCTGCCATAATGAGCAGCAATGCTCTCTGAATAATCCCTTGTTACGACAGCTCCGCCCAGAATAACAGGCACGTCTATGTTATTTTTTCTCAGTTTAGTAATTATATCTTCTGCATGGACAACTGTGGTTGTCATCAAAGCAGACAATGCGATAACGTCTGGTTTCAGCTGTTTTGCTTTTTTTACCAGTTGCTCTGCCTTCACATTTACTCCAAGGTCAATAACCATGAAGTTGTGGCTTTGCAATAATGTAATCATAATATTCTTTCCTATATCGTGGATGTCATTCTCAACAGTAGCTATAAGCACTTTGGCTTTTCTCTTGTTTGTATTAGCTTTAAACTCCTTCTTGAGCCGCGAAAAACCGAGTTTCATTGTTTCAGCTGATGCTATGACTTGCGGCAGAAAAATCTCCTTGTTCTTGAATTTCTTTCCAACGATTTTCATGCCGCCAATCATAATATCATTAACTTTAAGTGCTGTATGCTTCTTGAGAGCTTCTTCTACAAGGTCCACTACTTTGTCCTTTAATCCCAGGATTATAGCTGCTTTTAGTTTTTCCTCTATCGTAGAGTTCTCGTCAAAAGTCATAAGATTAGAAGCAGCTTGTTCGAGTTTGTCAGTGCTAACCCAAAGATGTTTAGGGTTCATTATAACAAGCTTTACTCCCAAGCCAGCCAGAACATTAAACAGATGTTTGTTAAGATACTGACGATCTGGTAGGCCAAAAGAGTAATTACTTACGCCCGCTATAATGTTCAACCCTAGTGACTTTAGTTTATCAACAGTTTTAACAAGCTTTTCTTCTATCTGCTCATCAACAGCTTTGGTAAAAACAACAGGGTCAACAACAATATCATGCTTCTTCATGCCAAGCTTCAATGCTCTTTTCATTATTCTCTTTGCTATTTCCACGCGGTCATCTACACCTTTCGGTAATCCATAGTCGTCCAAGCAAAGCGCAATTACTGCGGCCCCATACTTTACAGCAAGGGGCAGTACCTCTTTTAGAGATTTCTCTGTCCCATTGACCGAGTTTATGAGCGCCCTGCCAGGATACTGCTTTAGTGCTTCTTCAATAGCAGCAGGGCTGCTCGAGTCAAGCACCAAAGGGACATCAACAACACTCTCTAATTTGGCTACAGCCCATTTGAGCAGCTCGGCTTCATTAAGTCCAGGAACTGCCACATTCACATCAAGCAGTGAAGCTCCATGCTCAATCTGAGAGAGTGCTTCTTCTATTAAAATCTCAGAGTTTTTCTCTTTCAGCTGTTTGACAAACTCTGGCCTGTTTGTAGGATTTATTCTTTCACCAACAATAAGGGTTGGCTCAATAGCCACACAGTTGCTGCGAGAACACAATTTCAGTTTTTGATTTAGTTTTCTCTGTTTTGGTCTTAACTGCTTCACTCTCCTTGCTACCTCTCTTATGTGCATTGGATTCGTCCCGCAGCATCCGCCCACAATGCTCGCTCCCAGTTTGACAAACTCGACAGCAAAATCTGCAAATCTCGATGCTGGATAATTCCAAATTGGGTTGCCATTAACAATTCTGGGCAGACCTGCATTCGGTTGAAAGCAAAGTGGCTTGTCTGTTAGCTTCGAGATTTTTCTGACTGTTTCTAACATGCCTTCTGGCCCATCGGAACAATTTACGCCTATGATATCAGCGCCCAGAGCAGATGCAATCTCAACATAAGCTTCTATGCTTGTGCCAGTCACTGTCATACCATGCTGGATTGTCACAGAAGATATTATTGGGCCTTTAAAGAGTTCTTTTGCAGCTATCAATGCTGCTTTTAGCACCTTTATATCTGAAATAGTTTCTATTATCAGCAAGTCAGCACTTGTTAAGCCCTTTATCTGTTCTCTATATGCACTCAATGCCTCATCAAAGCTTATATTGCCCAATGGTTCTATATAGCTACCCAATGGCCCTATATCCGCTACAATTAGGCAATGAGGACATGACTCTCTTGCGTTCCTTAAAGCAGCAGCATTGATATCTCTTGTCTTACCAGCTAAGCCGTACTTAGCCAAGTTGATAGGATTAGCACCAAAAGTGGCAGTAAGTATCATGACAGCTCCTGCATCAGCATAAGCTTTATGCATCTGCTTAATTCTCTCCGGGTCTGTAAGATTTAGAATCTCCAAAGGTGGTTTGAGTTTGCCATCGTATAGCAAAGTACCCATTGCACCGTCAAGCACATACACTCTTTCTTTCATTGTTCTTAAAAGGATATTCCTGTCCATGCGAGTAATAAAGTAGTTGTATCTTTTATATAGCTTTCTGATACTCTTAATGTCAAGTTCGATAGCAATTCAGCTGGCTATACTCTTTTTCTGATTAAACCTGCAAAGAAGGAGTTTGAGACACTGAGCTTCAACCCCTAATCGAGAATGCAAAAATAAGGATTTATAGAAGATATCTCTCATTTACAATATTACAATATAAATTTTTTTATATAAAAAAATAAAAATTTTTAAATTATAAATGCAGAAAAATAGAAAAATTTATATATTATAAATATTGTAGCATTTTGAATAGAAATGGAAAAAAGGAGATATGTCACTTTTGCAATAAGAGAGGATTTACATTCTCAAGCCAAAATTATCGCCATTCTCAAAAAGGTTCCGCTTGGCAGATACCTTGAAAGCTGCATTGAAGAAAGCTTAAAAGAAGATAAAAAGCTACTGAAGCAGGTGAAATCCATTAAATGAAAAAAGAAAAACTCTTAATAGGAATTTGGATTTTCTTGCTGGTTCCAACTGTTTATGCAAGCGGTTCTGTGTGGACTGGATACTTGAACCCTTCTGAACTGGAAATTACCCAGCATCACATCGCTAATATCACAATAACTGCCATGAACATCTGGAATAGAGAAGCTGTTGAGCTACTAGGGGTGAATGCAACCTTAATCGTACCTGAAGATTCTGGGCTCATTTTCCTCACACCACAAACCGTAAACATTGGGAACATCAGCAACTTGTCTCGGTCACCTGTAAGCCCAATATGGATTCTTCAATACAATGGAAATTCTTCTGGAGAATTCATTTTATATGTGAATTATTCAACTTCAAACGGCTTCTGCAGTTCTTCCCAAGATCAAGCCACAACCATTATTAGAATTATTCCGACTAATGAGTCAAATGCTCCCAAAGTATTAGAGCATTATCCAAAAGATAAAGTCAGGTCAACACACACAACCCTCGTAGTAACAACAAATCGCAATGCAATATGCAAATACAGTTTAGAACCTGGTATAGATTATAAAAATATGTCAAAGACATTTTCAAAAACAGGAGGCACTTCGCATGAAGAAGTGCTTAAAAATCTTGCCGAAACAATACACCATTACTATGTGAGGTGCAGAGATGAATCAGGGAACACAGCTACAGAAGATTATGATGCCACCTTTGAGGTTGATGCACCTCCATCAGCAACAATTACCCTGAGTGACCGCTCACCAGTTCAAGCAGGGCTTTTGAAGGTCAGATTAACAACCTCAGAAGATGTGCAGCCGACTCCTACACTAAAATACTCCCTAAAAGGCTCATCTTTTATCAATATCCCATTATCTGGCTCAGGTACTACATGGGAGGGCTATATGATAATTGATAAATCAGAAGGGAACAAGGTGGGTTCATTCATTTATTCAGGTGTTGATTATTCAGGTAATATGGGGACCTTGATTACTCGCGGAAAGACATTTATTGTTGATACTGTCGCGCCAGATGCACCAACAGCAGTGATGGCGCGCAGCAGAGGCAATGGGGATATAGAAATAGAATGGCACCAGAGTGAAAAGGATGTAAGTCATTTCAACATTTACAGGTCAGAGTTCCCTGGAGTCAGCGATAATGATTTCTATTTCACGACAAATAGTAAGTCATTCATCGATAGGTCAACAACACCTGGCACTACATATTATTATAGAATTACTGCTGTTGATGAGGCAGGAAATGAAGGAAAGTTCTCTAATGAGGTATCTGTAACCTCAGTTATACCCACAACTGAGAATGTAACTCGGTCTGAAGAAAAAGAAAATTTACATAAAGAAAACCAAGCAGAAAGAATCGAAAACATTACCAAGAAAGTGATTGACCTATCAAATAAGATTGATAGTATAAACCTAAAAGTTGGATTAAGCGATGAGGCAATCCTGGATTTACTGAGAGTAAATCAACGAAAAAGGGAATGTAAAGTGGAATTAATGAATTTGCAGAGAGAGCTGAATGATATGGTTTCAGAGGGCTACAGTATTGAGCATGAGAATAAGCTCCGGATTATTGATAACAAAATAAATGAATTAAAAGGAACCATGCCCAAAATCATCCTCACAGACGAATTGGAATCTTTTGAGTCAACAGGCATGACAAATGAAGATGATATAAAGCACTTAATCAAGAAATTGGGCAAAAATGCGTCAGATGAACTTATCACTGAGATTATTGAGCTTCAAAATAAAATTACAATTTACACAAAAGTAACTTTGGTCACAATGGTTTTTATGAATAATTCAAAAAGGGATATGACTCTTGTTAATAAGAAAGTGGTTGTAGAGAATAATGGGGAAATAGAAAATGCGTTCTTAGTAGAGCAGATACCTAAACAAGCAGCTGTTAGTGCAGATGGAATCAGGTTCCAAGGAGATTATGAAGTGATTGAATCAGACCCTGTAATAAGATTCCCTATAAACAATTTAGAGAGGATTGAATTAAGCTATATCATCAATCATACTGTTTCTCCTGAACTCATAAGAAACACAAACTCAATTATTATTATTACGAATTTTGCCAAAGAAAAAAATAAACCTCTCAGCAAAGCTGTCGGTTTTTCTTTTTTGGAAAAAATACCCATTGGCAACAAACCGTCTCCTTTTTTCATTGGTACTTTTATAGGAGTGATTATAACCATTATCCTCTTATTCGTTTATTTCAAGCAAGAAAAAGAACTTAGTTCTATGAGAAGGGACTATCAGTCCTTTCTGCTGATGAAAGAAGGGTTGAAAAAGCAACAAAAGGTGATTAGCAGTCACACAGAACGCTCATCGGATAACTACAGAACATTTGACTTTCAGAAATCATCAGAAGCTAACCTTCTTTATTCATTGGAGCAAGCCCATAATTATATTAACCAATTGAATTTTTATCAAGCTAAGAAGTTATACTCTAAGATACTGTCGAAAATTGGAGCCATAAGTAATTGTAACAGGCAAGAACAGGAGAGGTTCCAAAGGCAGATCAAGAAACTTTATGCAAAACTCGTCCTCTATTTAAACATAAACAAAGCATACCAATTCCTTAGGAACAAGCAATATTCACACCTCAGGAATTTGTTAAACGAGATAGCTAAGTTGTACAACTCCATGATTGAGGATTCAAGCAGTGAAGAAATGCAATTGTTAACATATGTTAAGCATTACTATAACATTTATTATCGAATATTAACCAGAAATTCAAATCAATAAGGGAAAGCGAAATTGTGAATACAAGAAAGTTTAAGGATATTGTAAAGTGGTTCATAATATCACTAATCCTAATTGCTAATATAAAAACAGTCATAGCAACTACAACCCAGATATTTGTTGACATGGACGCTTGGATTGAGTCTTCTTCACCTAATGGACCTGGTAACGAATGGGGCGAACAGCTATTGATACAATCTTCAGAAGACACAAGAGTAATATTCAGGGTGAACGCAAGCTCAATTCCAGAAGATGCAATAGTTACTGAAGCAATATTCGCTGCAAACTGTTATGACCACTGCGATGCCTATGATGACTGGTGGTTATCACTACACAGGGTGGAGCACAGCACCCCGAACAAGGAAGCAAGCTGGATTGACACAGAAGTGGGCTGGAACATATACAAGACCGGTAGCTACTGGACCAATCCCGGAGGGGACTTCGCCTCTGCTTCTGACAACATAAGCGTAAGCTCAAATGGCTGGAAGAAATGGAATGTTACAAATGATTTCAGTAACCTCTCTGAAAGCGGAGGGCTGAGAAGCTGGATTGTGAGAGGACCTGAGGGCCCGCATTGGGAATATATGTATCTTTACAGCATGGATACAGACCCTGCTTATGTGAATATTACATATACACAAGCTGACAATAACCCTCCTTGGTACACAACTAATACAGACGACTCCAGTGGCTCTGTGAGCGAAGGCAAAACAGTTAATGTATCTGTCTATTGGAAGGACAATTTAGCTCTAGACACTGCTATCTTCCGTCACAATGCTTCTGGCACATGGCAGAACATTAGCACATGCAGCTTTACCAACAACGAATCATGGTGTAACAAGACCATAGACACAACCGGGCTGGCTGACAAAACAGTATGCTGGAACATGTTCGCTAATGACACTGCTGGCAATATGAACAGCAGCATGTCGGCTCATTGCTTTGTGGTTAATGAGTTTACTCCACCTTTAGTGAAAATGGTTACAATAACACCAAAAAGAGTGCTCAATGGAACAAAAATTAACATAACAGCTAATGTAACAGATAATAATGGAATCTCTGCTGTGAAAGCAATGTTGTATTATCCGAATGGCACCTCTTGGCAGAACATTACAATGACAGACACAAATTCAGACGATATTTACAATTGCAGTGTTACAGTAGAGTTCTATCCACACGGTAGCTACAATATCACAATTTGGGCTAATGATACTTTTAACAACATAAACAATACAGAAAAAAGCTGGTTTGCTCCATACTTAAATCTCTCCAAAAGTGCCAACATTGCTGTCAATGGCATATTTACTGATTGGGTTGGAGTGAAGAATGTGACTGACCTTACAGGAGATAGCGGTGGCTCCAGCAGCTCAACAAAAGCGAATGTTTCATACTATAACAGTCCAGACATCATAATGGAGCAAATAAGAGCTCCAGAGCCATTATCAGTTGGGCAAGCCAACACAGTAAGCGTGGTAATTAATGTAACCACAGGCAACGGAACAACTGGATTTAATTGGAGTGTAAATGTGAGCCTCTGGAATGTAACCAAGGTCAGAACTTTGAACATCAGTAATTGGAATTCCACATACAATGAGGCTAGTTATGTTGTGTATACTGTAATGACTGCTGATATGGACCTGGACGGTGACCTTGACATTATTGCAGGGGATTATAACGGCCGGGTGTATATCTTTGAAAACCCTGGCAACTCTATCAACATCTCTACATGGGACAAAACATATGGAACAACAAGCGATAGAGTAAGAGATATTGTGGTTGTGGATATAGACAATGATGGAGATATTGATATCATTGCAGGGGATTATAACGGCCGGGTGTATATCTTTGAAAACCCTGGTAACTCTATCAACATCTCTACATGGGACAAAACATATGGAACAACAAGCGGTGTTGTATATGCACTGGCTACTGCTGATTTGGATAATGATGGAGATAATGATATTGTTAGTGGTGGCGTCGATGGTAGTGTGTATATATGGAAGAACCCTAACAACTCAGCAAACATTTCTGAGTGGAATAAAACATATGAGAGTGGAACCAGTGCAGTGTATGGATTAGCCACAGCAGACATTGATAATGACGGTGATAGTGACATTATTAGTGGTACAGACAACAAAGAAGTAACCATATGGGAAAACCCGAGCAACTCAATGAATATCTCAAATTGGAACAAAAATCTTGCATATGCAGAAGATTCTGTTATGGCTGTTGTTGTAGCTGATTTAGACAATGATGG
>CAYOTZ010000015.1:11380-12113 GCA_964407035.1 uncultured Methanosarcinales archaeon
TGGGGATATCGATATTGTTAGCGGGGATTATGACTCTTATGTATTTGTATTTGAAAATCCTGGCAATTCAGTTGATATCTCAACATGGACTAAAACTAATGCTACAGCTAGTGGCTATGTTTACGCTTTAGGAGTAGGGGATTTGGATAATGACGGAGATAATGATATTGTTAGCGGAGATTGGGGAACACCACAAAAGGTGTATGTATGGGAAAATCCCGGCAATTCTATTAACATTGCTAATTGGAACTACACAACCATCTCTGGGAATGGTGATTTTAGGGAATCGCCAATAGCCGATATTGATGGGGATGGGGATGAAGATATTATAACCGGAGATGATGCCAGCAGAGTTACTATTTGGGAAAACCCTGATGTCCATTCCACATATATAACATCAGATGTGAAGACATTTATCAATGAAACCAAAAATGCCACTACCTACACTTTAAGTTGGACGCCTGCAGCAACAGGCAATTATACACTAATGGCAGTTGCTGATAATTGGGGAAGGTGTGCTGAGGTGCTGGAAAACAACAATAAGATTGTGATGGAGGTTAATGTTAGCTCGACTGGGAATGGCAAGGGGTTTGATATCAAAACAGTTTCACTAGCAAATGATGCTACTTACTTATTCGCACTTATGAAAATTAACGGCAGCATTGATTACTCAGACCCTGCACAGCATTACAGGTTGTTCATTTCTGTAAACGCCTCTACAGGAAGTAACTAT
>CAYOTZ010000016.1:0-12094 GCA_964407035.1 uncultured Methanosarcinales archaeon
TGACCGGCACACTGGCATTGGCTGCCAGCTCTTCTATATGCTGATGGAGATACAAGCGCGCTGTTATAGCATCAACGAACCTTGAGGCAGTCCTTGCTGTATCTGCTATGCTTTCTTTCTTGCCCATCGGCGAAGTTGCTGTGTTGTAGTATATGGCATGGCCCCCAAGCTGCGTCATTGCCACTTCAAAACTCACTCTCGTTCTCAGAGATGGTTTTTCAAATATCATTAAGAGTGTCTTTCTGTAGAGTTCATCTTTGTATTTTCCAGGGTTCTGTTTTATCTCTTTTGCAAGGTCTAATAACTCAAATAGCTCTTCCCGAGTTATATCTTTCAGAGTTAAAAAATCCCTCTTCATTCTTCTGTTGTTTCCTTCATAAACGGAAATATAATGACTTCTCTTATTGAGTGTTGACCAGTGAGCAGCATAACCATCCTGTCAAAGCCAAGCCCCAAGCCCCCTGTTGGTGGCATACCCAGCTCTAATGCCTCTAAGAAATTCTCGTCAAAGGGATGGGCTTCTTCATCACCAAGCTGGCGCTTCTTTACCTGCTCCTTAAACAATTTTCTTTGTAGCAGAGGGTCGTTGAGTTCAGTGTAAGCATTCCCCAACTCGTAACCAGCAGCCAAGGGTTCAAAGCGCTCAATAAGCTCGGGGTTGCTCCTGTGGAGTTTACATAGCGGAGTACTCTCTTTAGGATGGTCTGTAATAAATGTTGGTTGTATGATCTTATTAGCTACATATTCCTCAAATAGTTCTATAACCACTACACCCTTAGTCCAGTTATCCTTGTAATCTAGCTTTAGTCCCTTTTTCTTAGTTTCAGCTATTATCTCTTCTTTGTTTAGTTTCTCAACATTTATTCCGAGGTGTTTTTTAATAGCATCGTACATTGTGAGACGCTTCCAAGGCCGCTTGAAATCCAGAATATTGCCCTCATATTTTAGCTTGGTAGTGCCAAGAATCTTTTTGAAAATAAACTCGTATAGCTCCTCAACAAGCACCATCATATCGTTGTAATCATGGTAAGCAGCATAACATTCCATCATTGTGAACTCTGGGTTGTGGCTTCTGTCTATCCCCTCGTTCCTAAAATTCTTTGAAATGGTGTAAACCTTCTCGAAGCCACCGATTATCAGACGCTTGAGGTACAGCTCTGGCGATATGCTAAGGTACAAGCGCATATCAAGCGCGTTCAAATGCGTAATGAATGGCTTCGCATGGCCACCACCGTATATTGGCTGCAGAAGAGGTGTTTCCACTTCAAGATAGCCCTTTTTGTTGAGAAACTCTCTCATTAATGTTAGTGCCTTGGACCTTGTGATGAAAATCTTCTTTATCTCAGGGTTCATTAGCATATCAAGTTCTCTATGCCTGTACCTTAGTTCTGCATCTCTCAAACCATACCACTCGCTTGGCAGTGGCCTTATTGCTTTTGCCAGTATAACAAAGCTTTGCACATGGATTGTAAGCTCACCTGTTTTTGTTTTGAATATAAAACCAGAACAGCCGAGGAAATCTCCAACATCAAGCTTTTTCAACAGCTTATATTTCTCTTTCAAGGTGTTTTTGTGAAAATAAAGCTGTATCCTGCCAGTGCCGTCTTTAATATCCAAGAAGCTTGCCTTACCCATTATTCTAATTGCTTTAATCCTACCAGCTACAACTGCTCTGCTCTTAGTTATCTGGCCTTTTTTTAGCTTGTTAAACCTTTTTCTCAACTGCTCTGTAGTATGCTTGCGTTTGAAGCTATGCGGGTACACATCAATACAGAGCTGCCTGAACTCTTTCAGCTTTCTTAACCTTTCTTCCATGAGTTTTTTCAAGCCCTTTTTCGATTCTACCATAGAAACTCAGATTTTAAGAATGTTTTAAGTATTTTTTGCTTTATTGCTCGATTAACCTGTCACCGTCAAATAATATGCTGTGCTTCTCTATACCGTAAATCTCAAAAGACCTTGCACATTGATAGGTATCCTTTGGCTGAAAGATATAACAATGACTGCTCTCTTTTGGTTGCAATAGTATGCTTGTCTCGTGGGGTTCATTTGAAAAGAAATACCATTGCTTTTCACCTGGCAACGCAAGAAACTTCTTCATAGCATTACTGTCCTCAAAAATAAACAATTTTGATTCTTCTCCTTTGGGTATGCTTCTCCTCTTGGGTAGATTGGCGTTTGTGACTAATGCATCTTCTATCGGTTTTTTAACAAGCGTGGCTAGGGACAGCTTAGACCTTGGTTTTAAATTGAGTGTGGCTATATACTCAATCTCGTTCAATAAAAATTCTAATTTCTTTCCCTTCTCTCTAAATATGAACTTGTCTTTTGTAACTATAAGCTTTCTGAACCCGTGCTCTTTTACTAGCCATTTCATTATGAGGAAAATGATTGCCAGGCAGATAAGTATAGTTGCAAACCAAAAAACAGTAGTTGTGTTAACTCCGTTTTTCATTGATGAGTTTGCCTTTGTCCAAAGGAAACCAACAAAAACAAATGCAAACAGCCATAGAGCTATGAGGGCGAATGTCTTTGGCTTTTCTACATAGTTGGTGAAAGAGCTTGTCTCCATTCTCATGCATTAATTAATTCCCAGAGCTTGTTGTTGAGTTCTTCTATCTTGACTCTCTGCTGATATGTTGTGTTCCTGTCTCTTATTGTAACTGTGTTGTCTTTAAGAGTGTCATAGTCAATAGTAACAATGTAAGGAGTGCCAATCTCATCTTGCCTGGCGTAGCGTCTGCCTATAGAACCACTTTCATCATAGAAACATCTGAAGCAACCTTTTATTCCAGCGTATACATCTTTTGCCTTTTCTGGCAAACCATCCTTTTTTACCAACGGGCAAACAGCTACCTGCACTGGCACTATCTTCGGATGAAGCTTTAGCACAACGTATCCTCGCTTTTTATCAAAATTATATGCTTCAAATAGGAATGCAAGCATGGCCCTCTCTATACCTTGCGAGGGTTCAGCAGCCACATAAGGCAATACTTTCTTGCTTGTAGCTTCATCATATATACTGAGTTTTTCTTTGCTTGCTTTCTCATGCTGGCTTAAGTCAAACAGCCCGCGGTCCGCATTCCCGTGTAGCTCTTTCCACCCGAACGGGAACCTGTATTCAATATCTATGCAAGCCTTTGCATAGTGAGCGAGTTGCTCTTTTGTATGCGGCTTTAATCTCAGGTTCTTTTCAGAAATACCATATTTTTTGAACCATTCAAAGAAAGAATACAGCCAATATCCGTGCCATTTGGATGCGAAAATCTTTCTCTTTAACAACTCACCAATTTTTAATGCTTTGTATCCCTGCTTGTTATCATCTGCTAAATTTATTTTTTTATTCTTTATCTTTTCATAAAGCGGGCACTCATTTAGCTTTTCGGGGTTAACAAGGAATTCTATCTCGAATTGTTCAAATTCTCTCAATCGAAACAAGAAGTTTCTGGGAGATATCTCGTTTCTGAATGCTTTGCCAATCTGGGCTATACCAAATGGGAGCTTTAGCCGCGATGTTTGGAAAACGCTTCTGAAGTCAGCAAATATTAACTGCGCTGTTTCCGGCCTTAGATACACCTTTGAGTTCTCATCTTTGAACGGGCCAATGCTTGTTTCGAACATCAACCGAAATTCTTCCACCTCTGTTAAAAGAGAGTTGCACTTTGGGCATTTAAGCTTGTGTTTTTTTAGGATTTCTTTGATATCTGAAACGCTTTTGCCCTCAATATCTATTCCTGTTTTTGCTTCGATCAGTGTCTCTGCTTTGAGAGTGTTGCCGCAGCTGCTGCAACGAACCATTATGTCAAGAAACTTGTTTACATGTTGGGATGCTACCCAAACCCTTGGATGTGTTATTATTGAGCCTTCTATCCCTATTATTAACTCATTGTTTGTAACAAAGTCATTCCAGAACAGTTGCTTGATGTTGTTCTTTATCTCAACGCCCAATGGTCCGTAGTCGTAAAAGCCCTGCAACCCGCCGTAAATCTCTGAAGTGGGGAACACAAAACCCTTTCTCTTACAGAATCTTGCCAATTCATCTATGCCTGTTTTCATAAAGCACTCAACTGCACTTTCATTTAAATTATTTTTGTATCGTAATTTTTAAATACTTTGAATTAGGTATAGGACACAAGATGTCCAGGCTCCTAGATTTTTTGGCAGATGTTAGACCAGAAGATGCTTTCTTTATTCACGATGGAACTTATATTAGAAATCTTTCTGAACTTCTCAATAAACTTAGAGCAATGGATGACGAATTGTTTGCTACTCATGTCAACAAGAAATATGATGATATAGCAAGCTGGATTGAACTCTGTATAGGCGACACAAAGCTAGCGAATGAATTAAGGGGCGTGACCAACAGAAAACTCTATATTTTTATACTTGAAAAGAGAATAAAACAGCTTGAGTTACTTACAAATCTTATTAGATATACTTCTTTTTTTAAAAACCAGATAAAGAGTAAAACTTTCCGCTATGGTCCTTTTCTTGTTGCTTTTCTTATCTTATTGATACTCAGTCAAGTAGTAATCTTAAGAGAAATGCATCAAGCTACATCTTCTAAACTTCTCTCTATTAATTCAAAAATGGATAATTTTATTACTCTTCAGCTTCGTGCGGATAATGCCTTTTTTAAGCATATCATTGCTATTGAAGCATTACTTAACGAGTCAAGCTTTAAAATTAATCCAAACATCACAGAGCAAATGCCATCTTACTTATTAGATACTTCTCCTAAATTTAGCTCACCACAGAAAAGAATAAAGAAAAGCCAGATAATTGTTACCAACAGTTCAGTTTCTCTATTGATTAACAACCCTCTTTTCGGGGTCTCTGTAGATACTGGTTCTATGGAGCCTGTTATTGGAAATGAGAACTTTTTGATATCAGCAAGACCAAAAAGCCCAGATGAGATAAAACCGGGAGATATTATATCTTTCTTAGATTTCTCTAATGAAACTATTATACACCGGGTTGTGGAGATAGGTTTTGATGAAGAGGGCTGGTATGCTATTACCAAAGGGGATGCAAACATATTTAGGGACCCATTCAAAGTTCGCTTTGACCAAATTAAGGGAGTTCTTGTCGGTATACTGTATTAAAACTACAAAACAATTACAAAACAACTACAAATTTTCTTATATGTCTATATAATATACAAAAACATAATATTTATATACTACCTGTAAAATACATGAAGATTACATATAACATATTTTAGAAAAAATTAAATACATAATAATTACGTTAAGCATACAATGGCAGAAATAGAGATCATAAATATCAGATTGCCAAAGAAGATAGTTCTCTGGCTTGATTCTCTCGTTGTTCAGGGATTATACAAGTCAAGAGCAGAGGCGATTAGGGACTTCACAAGAGAGTATGTTCTGAGCTTCAAGAGGGGTTCCGATTGAATGATGTGATTGTATCAGTTAGGATGCCAAGAGGCCTTGTAACAGAGCTGAAGCAGTTGGCAAAAAGAAATCATTTTATGGATATTAGCGAGGCGATAAGGAGTATACTAAGGCAAAAGTATCTCAATTCGAGGAGTGCTATCCTCCCAAAAGGCACCAAGGATTTGATTGGAAAGCTCAAGAAAGTATTGGAGGGGGATAATGAGAGCTAAATTTTTGTTTGCATTAGCATTTATATTTTGGATTTCAGCAGAGTTATCTGTTGGGATGGAGCTAACAGATATTGTCTTTAACAACAGAAGCTACATTGGTGCGAATAGCACAGTGAGACTCATCTTCTCTTCTAATACCACCAATGCTACAGCACAACTTGGAAATCCTGCAAACATTAGCTATACTCTTATTTTTAACAATATTAGTATTCCTTTAACAGAGAACAGCTCTGAACTCAGGTTCTCTCTGAATACAAGCACTTTGGGCTCTAATGTCTTTACTGTAGTGTTGCTCGGTGGTAACACTACGATATACAACGATAGTTTTGTTTATCAAGTAACCAATGATTGGGACAACGATGGATTCCCAAGTGAAAGCTACAATGGTACAGATTGTAATGATACAAACCCGAATGTGAATCCAGCTATGCCTGAGATTTACAGTAATCACATAGACGATGACTGCAACTCAAGCACTAGCGATGAGTTTACAAAATTGAGTTCTGTAAAAGAGAATTACAAGCTTGGCGAGTTTGTGATAATCAATATTTCAACTACCAGAAATTTAGTCTGCTTGGAAATTTTCGATTCAGCAAGCAACAGTGTTGTTTACAGAAAGAATATTACAGGCAAGTTCCCAAAACTGCTTGAGGTAGATGGGATAAAAAAACCTGGCAATTACAGCATTGCTATTGAGAATGGAGGTTTTTTAACAGTGATGGATAGCTTTGAGATTGAGAATTCACTAAGATCAGAGATTATAATTGAGCCGAGCGAACCAGCCACAACTGAGGAAGTTACTTTTGAAGTAAGGAATCCTGATTATGGTTTTCCACCTTACACTTATCTGTGGAGCTTTGGTGATGGCGAAACAGCTCAGGGAGATTTTGTGGGTCACACTTACATCAGCCCTGGAACTTACCAAGTTGTGCTGAACATGTCAGATGATATGGGCAATTACAAGCTGATAAAGAAGAAGCTCAAAGTTGTCAAGAGTTATGATGTGGCGCTTGTTGTTAAGGATAGCTCCACAAAAATCCCAATTAAAGGTGTTGATGTGATAATAAGCGACACAAGGGTTACAACAGACGCCAAGGGCAGAGCCAAGTTCCAGCTTTCAGCAGGCAAGCACCATGTCGAGTTTTATCACGCAGATTACAAGCTGCTCATAGAAACCCTAAAGATTACAAAGGCAGGCAACTTTGAGTTCTTTATGGACAAGATTTACAGGGATGAAGAGAAACCAATAATAGAGCTAATAAAACCAGAAAACAGTGCAAGCACAAGCGATGATGAAATTATATTGAGTTATAGAGCCAAGGACAGTAGCAACTTTCAGTGTGAACTATTACTGAGCAAGGACAAGAACTGGTGGGAGAGTAAAGCCAAGAGTGATGAGGGAAAGAATAACACACCAGTGGAAGTCACTATTGAGCAGCTTAAGAACGGGACTTACTATTGGAAGGTATCCTGCGTAGATGCGGTTGGCAACAAGGCAGAAACAGATGTGCGTAGCTTTACCGTAAGCATAGAGCCAGACACGCCACTCTGGCGGGCCTATCTACGCCAGGTAGACAAGATAACAAATGAAACGAATAACTTTAAGATGTTTCTTGATGAGCTAAGGTTGCGAAAGGGTTCTTTTAACATAAAACAGAATAAAGTGTTAGAGCTGCTCGGGTGGGAGAAACAACTCAACAGATTCAAGAAAGAGATGGATTACATAGCAAGAGATGTTTACAATCTTAGGTTCAGGAAAGTTAATGCAAGTGAAAGATTGGTGCTGGCAAAGAACTATTCGAGAAAGTTAGAGGCAATAAAGAACGAGACAATCTCCAATGTGAACGTGATTAAAGAGCAATCTCTTGTGTATTACCCTTCTAATGATGCGCTTGACAATATATCAGAGCTTTACATTGCTGCCAATGGGTTTAATGACTCTCGCTTGAGTTTTGGAAGTTACAAGGAGAAAAACAAAGAGCTCCAGAATGAACTTTCTATTACCACGAGTTTCATTCAGCTCCGACTCGACTATTACAACAATAGGAGTGAGCAACTAACCATTGTGGCACATTTTGTTAAGCTTAACACTTCGCAAAAAAATATTACTCTTATTGAGTTTATACCAAAAAGCATAGCAAGTAACGCATCTGAAATTCAGCTTTTGACAGATGCAAAAGTGTTATTTGATGACCCCCTGCTTGAGTACAGCCCTGAAACAAAGCAAATTGTTTTCGCTCTACCTGACTTAAAAACCATTGAAGAGTTAAAGGGCTGCCAACTCGCTGTGCTGAGCACGAATGTTATACCAGAAACAACCAAGATTACAGGTTTCTCTATTAGCAAACTGTTCCATTTTGAAGACAGCTCGAGTGTATGGTTCCTTGTGGCTCTGGTGATTGTCATTATACTTGTTTATTACCTAACTGCTTCTGTTGGCTTATTGTCAAGGTTACTCAGTGTTATCACTCATAAACCAGAATACAAGAGCTTAGAGAAACTACACAGTTTGCTGTATGAGCTCAATGAGCTTATTGATAATAATGAGCTTGAACAGGCAGATGTTTTGTTCAGAGAGATGGAGCTTTTTTACAATTCACTTAGCCCTGAAAAACAGGAGCAGCTCTATCCAGAGGTAGAGAAAGCAGCCGATAAAATAAATCTTGCAAAGCTCAATATAATGTTCAGCAATGCAATTTACCTTGTTGAGAACTCTCGAAAACAGGAAGCTGTTAATGTTTTCAATAAACTGCTCTATTACTATAAGCAGTTATCAGACAGGGTTAAACTGGAAGTCAGGGATAGATTGGTAAAATTGAAGAATGTTATTGAACAAAATGGAGCTTCATCCTAAGTTAAAGTTTTACACAGCACTGAGTGTATTTACTATTGTTTTGTTAGTTATAGCTTTTTTCTCCTTGTTAATATTCCAGCAGTACACTGGTTTTACAATTATACCTGGCGAGGCTGGTAAAATCACCACGGTAAATGTTTATGATGTTAGACCAGCTACGAACTGGCATGGTCTGATCGGTGTTGCTGTTATGGTGCAGCAGTACTCAATGCAGCAGAAGCTCACTGTGGAAGGTACAGGTATTGATAGTCTGAACTTGCTGTTTCCATGTTTAGAATACGGTGAAGAACACGAGCTTTACGCTTCGCCTGCACTTGACATTGACTGGGCGAGTGTTACTTCTGCTACTCCTGAGTTTATCGACAGTTACTTTGGAATAACTGGAACCTGGATGACAGCTGTTAACACATTTACAGAGAACATGACTGTTGAGCTTGGTAACAGGAATATAACAAATGTGCCTGCCACTCACACTTATGTTCACTCAAAACCGCAATCACAGCATTTTGATCTGGGCATTTTAAAAGACGGCTTTGGTAATCCGATTTTCGTTACACACATAGACGAGTTCACAGAAGGCTACAACGGCGAGATTATAAACTATCAGATGCTACTCGCTATGCCTAATAATGGCTCTGTTACTTACTATTTCTTTACAGACCCTTATGATACTTGCCCAGAGGGCTGGGGCGAGCGCCAACCATACGGTAACATTACTGGTAATGTAACAGACAAAGCAACCGGGCTGCCATTACAGTACGTTAGAATTATTGTGGGAGGTGGTATGGCAATAACAAATATTAATGGGAGTTATATAATGAGTACAGAGGCGGGCAACTATTTTTTAATAGCTTTAAAGCCGGGCTACAAGAATTATGTGACTAATGTTTCTGTGTTTCCTGGACAAACAACTGTAAAAAACATTCAGCTTGAAAAATCCGAAGAAAATCCTGTAACGCCACAGTACGAGAGAAAAGCTGGGGGTGGTGGTAGAGCGACAACCGCAGGTGTAGGTCCCGGTATTGGTCCGTATCTGGAAAAACCCAAGAGAATGGAAGGAATTGACCATTTTATAACAAGAAAAGAAATTGACAGGATAATGAGATTGGGCACTTTCTTTGAAGATGATGTTTATGTGTTCAACTATGCCAACAGAACAGCGCAGCTTGACATTCTTGTTAGAGGTAATGTGACAGATAAGATTGAATTGGACAAGAAAAGATTGTTTGTAAAGCCGAATTCACATGAAAAGCTTAAACTGACTGTTTTCGGTAAGGGCAAGCCAGGTAGCTACAATGGTTCTATTACCTTTAAAGGCACTTTTGATGAGAAAATACCTATAAAGCTGCTTGTTAGAGCAAAAGAACGCCTACCGATAGAGGCATTACTGCTAGATGTAACGCCTATTAGAAGTAAAGTGTATCAGGGTAAGCAGCTCAAGCTAAAAGTGGACTTAAAGAACTTGCTAACAGAGAGGCAATATAATGTTTCTCTACTCTACAAACTTAAAGACCCAAAGATCAACCAGACAATAACACTTGGCTCTGACAGGCGTATGTTGAATACCTCTTTATCATTGATAAAGAGCTTCAAGCTTCCTAAGGACATACCTATTGGCGATAAGGTAATACAAGTTGAAGCCGAGTATTTGAATGTTACCACAACGAGCAATACTGTTGTTTCAGTAACAGTGCCGTTTTACATAATCAAGCTCTTTGGGAGAATACCTGTTTGGTGGCTCTTTGTGCTGCTTGTTCTGATAATAGTTGCTATTGGCTTGTTTTTCTATATAAGGAAGCTGATAAAAGAGAAAAAGAGATACCATCTTAAGGTTGCTTACAAGACATTACCCCAGAAAGGTCCGCCTCGTAATGTGTTTGTCGGCAAGATCGCAGAAACAAATAAGTGGTTCTATTTTGACCTTAACAAGCTAACCACTCACGCAATAGTGGCAGGTAGCACTGGCGGCGGTAAAACAATATCTGCTCAGGTAATAGTAGAAGAATGCCTAAAGGCGGGTATTGCAGTGGTTGTCTTTGACCCAACTGCGCAGTGGTCTGGATTCTTGAGAAAGTGCGATTCAGAGGCAATGTTCAAGTATTACCCAAGCTTTGGATTGAAGAAATCAGACGCAAGAGCGTTTAACGGTAATGTGAGACAGATTCAAGACGCGAGAGAGAAGATAAATCTAAAGAAGCTGTTCAAGCCCGGAGAAATACATATTCTTACAACAGACAAACTAGACCCTAAAGATATTGATATCTTTGTTACCAATACAGTGAGAGAGGTGTTCCACGAACACTTTGACGAAGCACCAGAACTCCGTTACCTGTTGGTATATGACGAGGTGCACAGGTTGCTGCCTCGTTTTGGCGGTTCTGGCGAGGGTTTCATACAGATAGAAAGGGCTTGTCGAGAGTTCAGGAAATGGGGTATTGGCGTATTACTGATCAGCCAGGTGCTCACAGATTTTGCTTCCCAGATTAAGGCAAACATAAACACAGAAATCCAGATGAGAACGCGAGACGAGGGTGACCTGAATAGGATAGTAACCAAATATGGTAAAGGTGTTTTGAGAAGCTTGGTTAAGGCGACGATTGGAACTGGTATGGTAGAAAATCCTGCTTGGAATTACGGTAACCCCTTCTTTGTTACTTTCAGGCCTATACTGCACAGCGTTCACAGGTTATCTGACAAGGAGTTGGCAATGTATAACAAATATAACCAGCTAATTGATGACCTTGAATACCAGTTAGAACAGCTTAAAGATGCTGGTGAGGATGTCTTTGATGTAGAGCTTGAACTCAGGCTTGCGCTGGATAAGGTCAAATCAGGTAATTTTAATATGGTGGACATATATCTTGACAGCATAAAGCCAGAAATAGAGAAAAGATGGCAAAAGCTCGGTAAGAAGCCCAAGCACAGGACAATAGAGCTTGTGGACCTTGGTGAGCTAAAAACTGCAATAGAGCAAGCTAAGCGTGAAAGAAAGAAATATCTCGAGACCTTGCAGAAAGAGGAAAAGCCAGAGCAGGAAGAAGAAGAGCACCAGACCGATATTTTTGCCGAGCTTCATAACGCCAAACCTCTCAACTTCGACAACGGGCTCACTGTGATGACCTTAAACGAGCTTATTGACGGGCTTGAAGCAATGGATGACGAGACATACGCCAGACATGTGAATGAAAACCGTGACGATATTGCCGACTGGATTAAGGATGTAGTCAAGGATGACGAGCTGGCTGAAAAGTGTTCCAAAAAGGGCAGAAAGGAAATTTTAGAGGAGTTAAGGCTGTTCAAGCTTAAGCAGGCAAAAATGCCATCAGAAAAACAATCGAAACAGGTGCGAACACCTATAGAGCATGCTCCCAAAAAACCCGAAATAACCCAACAAAATAAAGAAGAAGCAGAGCCAGAGAAGAAAGAGAAAAATGCTGTTCAGTCCCAACAAAAGCCACAACCCACCAGAGTAGAGCCGTTCTATCTTGAGGAAGGCACTCAGTTACGTTCACTTGAGGAACTTATTGGTGCTTTGAAGTTTATGCCAGAAGATAAATTCAGATTGTATGTGAATGAGAACAAAAACGATTTTGCCAACTGGGTGGAGTTTT
>CAYOTZ010000017.1:0-11035 GCA_964407035.1 uncultured Methanosarcinales archaeon
ATAATAGGCATAGCTATACTATTCATAGGTGCTGTAATTGAGGTTTATGTGACACCTGTGCTTTTCCATGCAGCAGGGGCACACAACCTGTTTGGTTAATAGATGATAGCAACAACCACGCGCTTTATATGTTCAAACCTAACTTTCTCAGGGTCCCTATTCGGGTTGTTGTCCCCTTTTATTATAAAGAAGACGCCTTTGCTGTCTTTTCCTTTGCCTATTACTCTATGTATGACAGTGTCCTTACCTGTGCTGTAAGAGACAATATCACCGATATGAATGTCTTCTGGGCTTTTCGGTACAATTTCTATTGCGTTTGCTGTTTCATCCAACACCGGGTCCATAGAGTTGGTATCTGTGAAGCTGGCCCATTCAGGATTTTCCAAATCTATTACGACCTTGTCATTGTATACATGTATCTCGTTTTCTTTTATCCAGTCGAAAGGTGAGATTCTTTCTGTAGCCCTTTCAAAGTTGAGAAGCTTTGCCAAACCATCCTCTCTAAAGCTGTATGGCTTTACAGGCACCCTATTCTCTGGTATAGCTTTTGTTGTGTTCTTTTCTATGTAAATATACTCTGGGTTACTTGTAAGGGAGTGTGCAGAGTATCCTATTAAGATACCCAATATCAACACAAAAACAAGCTTCCATAACATATTAACTATTAATAAGTAGTAATTTATAAATCTTATTGTTTTAATCCTTTAAAAGTGGTAAATTTTAATACAACAAGATTTTTATAAGATAGCAATTTTTGTCCGAGTTGTGAATTACGAGCTCGTTTTAGCAGAGAAGCCAAAACAGGCACTTAGAATAGCTTATGCTCTCTCGACAAACAAGCCCAAAGCAAAGCGGTTTGGTAGAGCTGTTTATTATGAGACAAAGTTTAACAACAAAAAAATAATAATCGCTCCTGCTGTGGGGCATCTGTTTGGGCTTAAGCAAAAAGAGCCAAACAAGCTGGGTTATCCTGTGTTTGATATAGAATGGCGTCCTATTTTTGAAATAGACAATAAAGCTGTTTTTTCAAAGCCCTACTACTATATGCTGAAAAAGCTTGCCAGTGCTGCTTCTGAATTCACTGTTTCATGCGATTATGATGTTGAAGGCGAGCTGATTGGCTACAATGTCTTGCGCTTTATATGCAATACCACTAAAGCTGCTAGAATGAAGTTCTCTACACTAACCAAATTGGACATTCTGAAAGCGTATATGAACAAGCAGCCGAGCATTGAGCTTTCGCTTGCAAAAGCGGGCGAGACAAGGCATGTTCTTGACTGGTACTATGGAATTAATCTCTCCAGAGCTCTCATGAGGGCAATAAAATCTGCTGGCCAGTTTAAGATATTAAGCACTGGTAGGGTGCAGGGGCCTGCTCTTAAGCTTGTGGTTGACAGAGAGCGTGAAATCCAGGCGTTTAAACCAGAGCCATTCTGGCTGATTGACTTTGTAGGGGAATTCAAAAGCAGCAGGATAATAGCTAGACACGAAAAGGGCAGGTTTTTTGAAAGGGCAAAGGCAGAAGGTGTTTACAAGAAGTGCCTTAACAAAGATGGTGTAGTAGCTGAAGTAAAAAAAAAGAAATACGAGCAGCTACCCCTGGTTCCTTTTGACCTTACTACCCTACAGGTTGAAGCCCATAGGTTGTTCAGGTTCTCACCACAGGCTACCCTTAACTTAGCCCAAAATTTGTACCTTACAGGTTTGATTTCTTATCCAAGAACTTCATCACAGAAACTGCCTCCTCAGATTGGTTACAAGAAGGTTATTACAGCAATCTCCAAACAAGCTAAGTATGGCGAGCTGTGCAAAAAGCTTCTCATGACCGACCAGCTAAAGCCGCGGCAGGGCATAGCAGAAGACCCTGCACACCCAGCAATATTCCCTACAGGAGTTGTCCCAGAAAAGATAACCAAGGAAGAGGAAAAGCTTTACGAGCTTATAATTCGCAGGTTTCTTGCTTGCTTTGCATCTGCTGCTGTCAGGCAGAAAACAATAGTTAAGCTTGATGTGGCTGGCGAGCTATTCGTATCAGAAGCTCACTGGACACTAAATCAGGGCTGGTTGGAATTCTATGCACCCTTTATCAAGCTTGATGAAAAGCGTCTGCCTGAGCTTGCCAAGGGCGATATTGTCAAGCAAAAAAAGCTGCTGCTAAAAGAAGACAGAACAGAGCCGCCAAAGCGATACACTCAAGCTTCACTTGTTAAGGAACTTACAAAGAAAAATCTTGGAACAAAGGCAACTAGGGGCTTAATTGTGGATACCCTTTTCAGGCGTGGTTATGTTCGCGGCAGTCAGATTAAGCCAACAGAGCTCGGTTTGCAAATAGTGGCTGTGCTTGAAAAGAGCATACCAAGGATTCTTGATGAAGAGATGACGAGAAAGTTCGAGGAGAAAATGGAATTAATCAGGCAGGGAAAGCTTGATGAATCAGAGGTGCTTGAGGAAGCAAAGAGAGTATTAACAGAGCTGCTTGAAGAATTCAAGCAGAACGAAGGGGCCATTGGTAACCAGTTGAGAGATGCAAATGTCGAAGCCAAGAAAGCTTCAAGTTTTGGTAAGTGCCCTATTTGCCACGAAGGCGAGCTCGTGATAAAACGCTCCAAGCAAAACCGCCGCTTTATTGCCTGCACCAATTATCCAAGCTGTAAGGCAGCTTTTCCATTACCGCAAAAGGGCACAATTTACAAGGTTAAAGAGAAGTGCAAGCTGTGTGGTTATCCAAAAATAAGGATTTACAATCCAGAACGAAAAAAGAGCGTTGTTCTCTGCATAAACTCTGAATGCCCAAGCAACATGAGCGAGAATGAAGGTAAACTCTGCCCAAAGTGTGGAAAAGGCAAGCTTGTTGTGAGGACATCGCATTTCGGCAGGTTTCTGGCTTGCAGCGAGTATCCAAATTGCGATTATACAGAAAAGCTCTAATTGGTAATCTGCTTGTTCAGTGATAACTTGTTTGGTATTTTTAGTGAACGAGTGATACAAGATGGTATGTCTGGTATGAACTTTGATGAGATGAACCATGCATTTGGTGAGATTTAAATACTATTAGTGATTGCCCTGTTTTTATGAGATGGAGGTTTTTGTTGCTGATCCTGCTAATCGCTTTACCTTTAACAGAAGCTGCAACAGGCAGAATGAAGCTTCTTGCTGTAACTGAAACACCCTATGGAATGCGTGGCAGTATAGCTGATTTGGAGCTAACTATAACTCTGGGTAGCGGTAGAGTGTTCATAGATTCTTTTCCTCTCACGAAGCTCGATACTCAGGTTTCTACAAGGTTTGCAAAAGAGGTTGCTTGCAACTATCTAAAGCTGGACTGCAGTCGTGTTGATTTCTTTTATGTGATAAGGGCGAAATCGCCAATTGTTGGTGGGCCGAGTGCTGGTGCAGCAATAACTTTGCTGACAATAGCACTTCTGAATAACACAAAACTCAGAGAAGATATGGCTATTACTGGCACTATTAACTCAGGCGGCTTTATCGGTCCTGTTGGCGGCTTGCCTGCTAAGATAAGAGCAGCAAAAGAAGCGGGTTTTAAGATTGTGCTCATTCCACCAGGCCAAATGATTGTTAACGAATCAAACACCACTATTGATTTAAGAAAGTTAGCCAGTTATCTTGGTATTAAAATAATACCTGTATCCCACATATCGCAAGTGCTTGCCTATTTCTCTGGTAACACGCCAGAGCCATTAAATCACATTAAGCTGAGGGTAGATCCCGGGTACTACAACACGATGTTCATACTGGCTAAGCACTTGTGTAACAGAACAAAAGAATTATTGGGCAATGTAAGCAACACCAGCACCAAGCTTGTTGAGGAAGCAATTAACCTCAGCAAGTCAGCAGAGGAGGGGTTACAACAAGGCCATATTTACTCAGCTGCTTCTTTTTGCTTTGGAGCAAACACAAAGCTTAGAATCTCGATACTGAACACGACTTTGAACAGTGAGGATTTACCATACCTGTTAAACTCGCTAAAAGCGAAGATAATGAACTTTAAAAGAGAGCTGCCAAGCTACAAATCATTAACAGACCTGGAGGCATATACTGTTGTTATAGAGCGACTCTCTGAAGCTGAGTCATATGTCAATTTGAGTTTTCAAAACCTGAACGAGAATGATACAAAAGATGCGATTTATGAATTGGCCTATGCTTTGGAGCGCTTCTACAGTGCTAAATGCTGGTCAAAATTCTTCGGTGTGTCAAAACAAATGCATAATTTTTCAACCAATGAGCTTGAGCAGCCCTGTATCAGCGAGTTATGGGAAGCACGCGAGCGATTGGACTATCTCCGTGTTTATCTTCCATCTGAGTTCTTAAAGGGCATGGAAAAGGATTATCTTGTTGCTGAACACTACAGAAAAGAGGGCTCTTATGAGTTATGTTTGTTCAAGGCTTCTAAGCTCAAAGCACAGGCTAACTCAGTGCTTGGGACTGTTGGAGCCACAAAAGATATATTACCAAAGCTAGTGGAAGAGCGTTTGAAATTTGTAGAACTTACCATTAATGAGCAAATAGAAAAAGGACATTTCCCTCTTCTTGGATACAGCTATTATGATTACGCTTCTGTTTTAAAAGACAAAGACCCCACATCTGCTTTTATCTATACAGAATATGCCCTGAAGCTTAGCAATCTCGATATGTATTTTCCCCAAAAGAAACTGAGAAAAGCAATTGTTGATAATCCACTGTTAAACTGGTTCTTAATTGGAATAAGTTTGGGAGTTCTTTTGGGAGTTACATTAACAATATTAAGCATTAAAACCCACTCTGGTGCCAGAGGCACCAGGAGCGGGAAAAAGAGGTGATAGTGAGCAACCACTTCAAGATGGTTTTTTGCGGTTGCTATTTTATAGTAAAAACCTTAACATATATAAATTTTTCGGTTTTAAGTATTTTAAAGTGGTAAAAATACCCAAAACATTATGTGGAAAGTGCAAATCAGGGCTCGGTGTAGTGAAACTGGGGTTTATGCCACAGCCACTTTGCTATCATTGTTTTGTCAGACAGATTGAACGCAGGGTTATTGAGCAGCTAAAGCGCTTTATTCACTTTACGAGTAAAAGAAACATTATCCTACAAGACAATGGCTCTCTCAATATTGCCTGTTTGCACTACATACTTGAGAAATACAAAGCAAAGTATAATCTTGAAATAAGAACAGTTAAAGCTTCATGCAAAATTAGTGATATATTACCAGTGTACTGCCTGGACGAGCTTGCAGTTATCCTGATTAGCAGAGTGCTTTTCAAAGAAGAAACAATTCCAAGTTATACAGCTCTCCTTGGCACTGTGCATTCCAAAGAGCTTGAATTGTATTCAGAATTAAAGGGACTCAAAGGTAGAGTTTTAACTCACTTAAATGAGAAGCAGCTGGCAGTGCTTAACGAGCTGGATAAGCTTGAGCAGAAACATCCTCAAATAAAATTTTCTATTGTAAGATTCTTTCAGAAACTGGAAGATTTGCAGATTTAGGAGAAAAGTGTTTTTTAGTGTGTTCTTTTTTAGCTCTGTTAATGAAATTTGGCTGGCTTGTATTGTTGTTCTTGATGAGTTGTTCACGAGCAGATATGCCCAAGCTTGAGGTGTATTTCTGCAATCCTGAATTGTGCAACGAAATTCTGAGTAATAGGATTTCTGAAGCTAAGTATAATGTTCACTGTGCTTTTTATTCCCTTAGTTCAGAAGAGGTCATTAGGGCTCTTAACAGCTTACCTAAGTGCATAGAGGGAAGAGTGGTGCTTGAAAAGCAAGCTGAAGAGCTCACTCAGCCAAAGCAAACAGCAAAAGGCAGAGGAATTATGCACAACAAATTTTGTGTTATAGACAAAGCTATGGTGATAACTGGTTCCTACAATCCAAGAGAAGCTTCGGATTATAGGGATGCACTACTTGTTGTTGAGGATAGCAGAATTGCTGTGCAATACGAAACAGAGTTTAAGGAGCTGTGGTACAACAAGAATGTGTCTTATAGCAACCCAAATTTTAATAGTGATGTTACTGCATATTTCTGTCCTGAAGACGACTGCAATCGCATTATAATTGAAGAACTTGAAAAGGCAGAGAAGAGTGTGAATTTTGCATATTATAGCTTCACTTCAGGTGAGCTTGGGTTAGCACTTGTTGCACTTAGCTCAAGGAACATAAGTGTGAGTGGCATTTTTGAGGTTTCCCAGATATCAAAATTTTCACAGTATCACTTGCTTAAGAACCAGGGTGTCAACATAACCGTTTATTGTTCAGCCATGGTGCTGCACCACAAGTTCATTGTTATAGACAATAGAACAGTAATCACTGGCTCATTTAATCCAACAAAGCGCGCCCAGCTGTTCAATGACGAGAATATATTGGTTATTCAGGATGAAAAGATAGCTGCAAAGTTCAACTCAGAGTTCAAGCTTTTAAATGCTATCTCAGAGTGCCAAACTTCAAAAAATATATAAACTGCCCCAATATTTGTATTCTCTTACAGTAATTTGAACCAAAAGGGGTGTCATGTTGATAAAGGCTCAAATAGCAATGGAATATCTGCTGATTCTTGGTATCACCCTTATAATGCTCCTTCCCATATTTGTTATCGTTTATACTTACACGACAATATCTGATGACCAGATAAGTCAGAGGCAGGCACTTCAGATTGCCAGAAAGATAGTTGATACAGCTGAAACAGTTTACTATTTTGGGGAGCCAACAAAAACAACACTCGAGCTGGAGTTCCCTTCAAACATAAAAACAGCTGTAGTGCTGCCACATACTGTGTTGTTTGTCATGGAAACACCTGTTGGTGATACTGATATTTTCTCTGACTCTCAGATTAATCTTACAGGTGAACTTCCTCAGGGCTCTGGCACCTACAAATTGAGGATACAGGCATTATCCAATAGGGTAAACATAAGCATAGTAGAGTGATGTTGCATAACAACAGGGCGCAGACTGCAATAGAGTTTGTGATAGTTGTAGGGCTATTAACTGTATTTTCCACATTGTTTATTATCACGATTCACTACCAATCATCCACTTTCCAAACACATAAGACACTACTCAAGCTTAATGTGATTGCAGAGAATGTTCAACAAGAGCTTTTGCTTGCAGCGTCTGTCAAGCCGGGTTACAACAGAAGCTTTACTATTCCAGAAAAGCTCTTTGACAAAGATTACAACATAACGATTCAATCAGGTTATGTTATTATAACACAAGGAGAGCTTGAAGCTAGCAAACCAGTGCCACAGGTTGTTGGCAATATAGTTAAAGGTGTTAACACAATAAGAAATATAGGGGGTGTTTTGTATCTCAATTAAGGCACAGCTTTGGTATACAGATTTCATGCTATCACTTTTCCTCTTTACGATACTTCTTGTTGCATTTTTTAGAGCATTTAACAATCTAACGCCGTATGATGCACTCGACTATAGAACTGTAAAGCAAGAAGCTGCTCATATCTCAAATAGAATTCTTACTACTGGTTTGCCTGCTGACTGGAACATTAGCACTGTTTTAACAATTGGGATTAAAAAGCAAAACAAAGAAGTGCTATCAAAATACAAGCTGTATGAAGCAGAGCAGTTCAGCTACAACGAGCTGAAAAACAAACTTGGGGCTACTCATGAATTTGTCCTTTTGTTCAAGAACTCAAGCGACTCCTTAGTAAACTTCGGTGGCTATTGCTATCTTGGTTTTCCCTTAAGTATAGTAGCCAACAATTTCGTTGCATATTATTACAATAATAGCTATACTAACTATATCTATAGAAATATGACGAATTTGGGTGCAGACATATACTCTGTCGCTGATGTTGACGATTTTTTTGATAACCTCAATAATTACACTCTATTGGTTCTGGAAAACCCGCGGTTTGATGATTCTGGTAGCTATTCCCTTACAGAAAAAAGGGATATGCTTGAGAATTTTGTAAAGCATCATGGGAGTATTGTTCTTTCTGGTTATACTGGAGTCAATATGTTTAATGTGAGCTTTACAATGGTGAATTCTGAATTTTACAATATTAACTCAAAACGCGAGCCATTCTTACTTGATGCAGGTCTTGTGAATTTCAGTTCAGAGTATGGTATAAATTATACCAGTTCAACCAGTATAACACCTATTGCAATTAACAGCAAGAACCTTAGCGCTATTGCTAGTTGGGATTTTGGTAATGGTTCTATTGTTTATATAGCCAATTTTACTGCTCACTACAACTCAACAAACCAGCCATTAAACAAATGGTTTGTCTATGGTATAAGAAACCTTATTGCTGGTAATTGTTCTCGTTTCGATTACAATATTGACACAGAGCATATGGTGAGTGTGAAGCGTCTGGTGAGCTTAGAGAATACCCCTGTAACAATGGAGGTGATTTCCTGGATATGAAAAAGGCATACTACTTCACTCTTGATGCGGCACTTTCCCTTCTACTGGTCGTGTTTGTACTAAAGCTCTCTTTGAATGTTTTTGTGAGTAGCCCGGAGATTACATCAAAGTTTACAAGTGTTGACATAGCCAGAGTGCTGAACACATTACAAATAGGAGAGCTGGAGCTTGATTATGTGCAAGAGCTTATAGCTAATAATACTATTGTCAATCTAAACAACACAGTTGCTGAGCAAATTGGTGAGTTCTGGAGTGTTGGTAACAAGAGCTTGGCAAGAAAGATGCTAAGTGCCTTTACTGCTAAATACATACCGAGCAATGTTGATTACAGTGTGCTAATCAACAATGAGATGATATTTAACACTTCTCTCCAAGAGGGCAATCGCTTGATGAGCTCCACAAGGATGATATCTGGTATAACTTCTGGAAGAAAAAGAACTGGCTATGTAGCCAGAGCAGTGGCTATCAAAGCAAGGAAGAACACGACACTTGTAAAAAAGGGCGATATTATATCAAGCTCTGTAATGAGAAAGAAAAATACAGGTACAAACCAAAATTATGTGCATATTAGCTATTATTTTACATTACCTCAGGACGCTATTATTCATGACGCCTATTGGTTTGTTGAGGCCTCTTATACGACAACACACTTTAAGGCGTATGTTAATGGCAATTCGCTTTCAGGTGCCTCATCCCAGGGAGAACACTTGTTTGATGATATTAAATATTATTTGACGCCTGGTTTAAATAATGCGACGCTTGTCTTTTGGTATGGTAATCAAGCAAAGCTGGGTGGTGATGACGGTGCTACCCATCTTGTTGTTAAGTACGAGACCAACGCAACGAACACACTTTCAAATTTCCGTTACCATTATTTTGCAGAGGTTCACTCTAATTGCAGCATTCGCTATAAAAAACCTATTTTTGCTGTTGGCAACATAACGAGTATGACAGTCAACCTTAGTGTGAATGCCACAAATGTAACTCTCTATTTCAATTTCGAAGGGACGAGTTTCACAATCGGAAAGAAACAACCTGTTAACTCTACTGTTGTTTTCAGCAACTCTGAGATACTGGCAACCTTAAGCGCTAATGGGCTAAGTTACACTAATCTGACAAACAGTTACTTTTGGTTCATAGTTGATGTTGATAACTTCCATGAGAGAGAGGAATTTGGGCAGCATAGGGCTATATACAACAGTAGCTATGTTTATACAGAAATGGACTTACCAAGTTTTGTTTATGGCTACATTGATATTACAGTACCGTTAAACTTGTCTCACTACTCAAATCGCCTTCAAAGCGATTTTTACAGATATGTGCGCTGGAATTTTTCTGTTTCTGACTCAGAGATACCGTTATTTGTGGACTCTCAATTAGCCTGGTTATACTATACATTTATCCCAAGTCCAAGCCAGGAAGTTAGCGCGAATGGTGTTGTGCTCTATAAACATCCACCCAAGCCATTTATATCAGAGTTTACAAGGTTTGGTTATGGCAACAAGAGCATAAAGCGTGGCTCTAACAACTATTCTTTAAGCTTTGGTTATGGTTATGGTGTAAACCCGTTTCACAGTTTAGCTACATACACTTTGCTTATTCGCAACTTTGTGCCGTATGGTGAAACATTTGACACGAGAGAAGAGGCATTGAGCGATGCCATTGAAAGATTGAATGACACTCTGAGCGATTATACAAAAGCTATCGGCATAAGTTCTGATGTCAATGAGCTTGGCTCTGTTCCGAGCTTGTGGGGCCCTGCAATACTTGAGGTGAGGACCTGGTGAACAAGCGCGCTTATTTTTATACCATAATTGGAGTGATGCTCATTGTAATGCTGTTGCTATTGATGGATTTCAGAATTGACACAGAAGTAGAGCAGAGTTCAGAAGCAACAATATCGAGAGTGATTGCGATGGACCTGCTTTTAGATGACCTGCAGAAGGACATTGATAGAGCGGTTTATATAACCGGCTTTAGAGCACTGACCGGTGTGGTTGATTATGTCATAGAATCTGGGAACTACATTGATGATTCAGAACAGCGGCTTAGAGAGGCATTTGAAAATGGTACTGTTTACGGTGAGCAGCTAACAGTTCTTGTTAACTCGTCCATGAGTGATTGGATAACAAAGATAATCCAGCTTTCTGAGCAACGAGGTTTTAATCTTAGCTTGAGCATCAACAGAGTGAACTTTTCAATGAAAAGTCCATGGAAAGTAGCTGTCAGCACAAATCTCTCTGTCCAGCTTACTGATTTCAGTAACACTGCGAGCTGGAAAACAACAATAGGTAGCCAGCAGGACATATCTATAGTTAATTTTGAAGACCCAGTTTACATGATTATGAGCTTTGGCCGTGTTTTCAATGTGATTAATGTTAGCAATATAACTGATTTTGTTGTTGGTAATGACACAACAAATCTGAAGTTCCACATAAATCACTCGTTGTATATTAGCTCAGAGCTCGCACCTGATTTCTTGATGAGATTAGAAGGCAATTTCTCCAGCTCACAGTTCGGTATTGAGAGTTTGGTTTATCTGCCGGAATTCAGTCAACAGGAGTTGCCTGTTTATGAGAGAAGCTGCGTTGATTATCTCTATGCTTGTGGTTGCAATGAGTCGTTGTATATTGTGAATGATACCTATGAAAGCTGGTTC
>CAYOTZ010000018.1:0-10716 GCA_964407035.1 uncultured Methanosarcinales archaeon
AACAAACCTTTTGCTTGAGCAGGGAACAGTCCATACAGTAATCTGTAATGCCACTGTTAATGATACCAATGGCATAAGCGATATTGAAATAGTGAATGCTACTATATACAAAACACCAGAGTTTGGCCCAAGTAATGCTGTTGATAATAACTACAGGTATGTGAATAGCAGCTGCACCCAGTTCGCTACCAGTGGTCGTGTAACTGCATACTATACCTGCCACTTTCATGTCTGGTATTATGCTTTTAATGGCACTTGGCGCTGTAATGTTACAGCCATAGATAATTCTTCTGCAATAAATCGCTCTTATGATGATGCAATTATTGATCCTCTGTTTGCCCTAAATCTAAGTGCTACAGAGATTGATTTTGGTGAGTTGGAACCAGGCGAGGAATCACCAGCTGACGAAAAAGTCAATATTACCAACTTTGGCAATATGAATATCTCTGTTGCTGTAAAGGGCTATGGCAGGACAGAAGGTGATGACCAAGCAATGAACTGCACTGTTGGTAATATTTCTATTGGCTATGAGAGATACAGCATACAAGCTGCCCAAGCATGGAGTGCTATGGCAGCGCTGACAAGCAACTGGACAAACATTACAGGTTTAGTTGTGCCTTTCCGCCTCGATGATAATGACAACAATAATAAGAACAGCACCAACACAACATATTGGAAGATTAAGGCGCCCTTTGGAACAAAAGGTGTTTGCAACGGCACCATAGTGTTTTCTGCAGTAAGCTCTCCTTAAAAATTGTCAATTGAAATTGTCATATATTAATTAATTACTCTATTTAATAAATTTCTAAAATAAATTAATTATCATCTTTCAACCTTGTCGAGCTATAATTTGAAATTTTAAAACTTACTAAATTCTTAAATTAATTTAATTAAATAATTTCTTAACTACTGTGTTATTAAATTTATTATTATATGGAAAAATTTATATATTTAATACTTAATTCAAGAAAAAATACAAATGAAAATACTTGAAATAAGTAAAAATATCTCGAAGGAAGAGCTTAAGGAAATAGGAATAGACGAGATTGATTTTAGGATTCTTTCCCATTTATCTAAGCAACCCAGAGCAACATATGCTGATCTTTCTTTGAGCGTTGGCTTATCAAGAGATGCAGTTAAGTATCGTTTTAATAAGCTTGTTCTTTCTGGTATTATAAAAGGTTTTAATCTGGAGCTTGACCTCTCAAAATTAGGCTTCTCCAATAAAGTTATGCTGAACTTGAGGATAAACAAAGACAATTCAAATAGTGTGGACGAGTTAGAAAAGTTCCTTAATAATAGCCCTTATGTTGAAACTGTTTTCAGAACAGCTGGCGTGTTTGATCTTGTTGCTATCATCTTTTCAAAAGACAATAAGCAGTTATTAGAGGTAATTGATTCTGTAAAGGCAAGACACGGCAACATTATAATGGCTCTTGAGGTGGTGCCGCTTGTTTGAAAGGCAGAATTTTTATATGGTTACTATCTGCATTCTAATAATTGTTTTTACTTGCTTTTTCACTGCACACACTGCCTTAGCAGAGCCAGTTGGACCTGTGCTTATTTATAACAGGACAGAGGAAGCCACTCCTAAGTCAGCTTTGATGCTGAACACCTCTGGCGGCACAGTAACAACACTGAGGTTAAATGCGACATCACAGAATATTGGGTGGAAAGCATATGTCGGTAATATCTCTGGTAAACTTGTGCTTCAGGATGCAGACAATTTTTCTGTGTTTGAATGGGATATTTCTACAGTTGCTGGCGAGATTTACGCAACTAAAAGCTCCACAGCAATAAATTGGGATGATATCGTATGTGCTGATTCAACTGTTGTCGCAACTGAGGATTCAGCATTCAATAAAGCAACAACAGATGACGACAGCATAACAAACACCTTTGTTAATATAACGCATGACGAGTTCTATGTGGGCACTAAATACTTTGCTGCAAATAAGTGCAACTTTACAACAGCGACTTATGTTGCCAATCAACCCCAATACTCAAATTTTCAGGAGATAATACTTTACGACGGGAGTAGTGCTGTGTACGTCTCTTTATTAGAAAATTCTACTGTGGGTTACAATAACAGGCATTTTGACTTTCAGATAATTTTGCCAGAGGACAAAACAACTATGAGCAACACTGCTTATTACTTCTATGTTGAGCTTGACTAATTAAGTAATTTATTAATTATACTGAATATGTGATAAACTAACTTAATTAGTTAATTCCAAAATAGAAAAATTTAAATATAAGTTCTATGCTAATATATGAATTTAGGAAAAAGTATACTGATAACCAAATATATCCAATAACTATATTTGTTATGAAATTAGTAAATTAGTATCATGAGAGAAATGGAATGAAAGGTAGAGAGTAATGGATACTGAAAGTTTGCTCAGTGGTTCGAAATGGAATGTTATTGAACTAATTGCAAAAGAAGAGCTTTCTCCTCTGCAGATTGCAGAAAAAATTGGCACTTCTGTAGCCAATATCAGCCAGCAACTGAAGCTGTTAGAACTCGTTGGAGTTGTCACTTCGAGAAAAATCCCTAATAGAGAAAAGGGCAAGCCAAGGACGCTCTACACGCTATCTGCAGATTATGTTTACATTATAGTGATGCTTCGCGGCTTTGCAGCTAAGCGTTTAATCAAGGCGACATCGATACACTCTGCAATATCTAGGATTTTTTCTATTCAACAACAGGACTTGCACTATCCATTGCTCAAACTTTTCTGGACTTTAGAACCATTTTTAGAGGATATTTCTGCAATTGCTTATGATTTCGCTTCGAGCACTGCTTTCGTGGTTGGTAACTCTAAAATCAAGCTCAAGCCAAGCTACAGTTTTACTCACAAAAACCAGAGCTTTACCATAAAGGCAAAACTTGTTTCAAAACTTCCTTCTGTAGAGAATCTTATTCTCATATATGCTGGAAACAAAGAAGAGGTGATACAAGAATGAGTCAGGGATTCAAAGGTGTCTTTTTTGATCCGCAACAGATAGAGGAACTAACTTTCAGACAGCTTACTGCTCTAACAAAGAGCATGAGGGGTGATAGAAAATGAAAAAAATCGTTTTGGTGGCAGTTCTTAGCTTACTGCTAATGAACTTTGCACTAGCAAATGACCCAGTAGCAGTGCTTGGTATTCAGCGCGGTTCTGATACAAGAGCTGACTTGTCCACAGAAGGGGAAACAACAAACGCCAAAGCAGGCAATGTAACTAGTTTAATAATTAATTTCACGGGTATTACAGAGACATGGCAAGGTTACTACGGAAACATAACAGGCAAGATAGTGTTGGACAATGCAGACAATAAGTCAATGTATGACTGGACTGTAAATTCGCCTACTGGTAATATATTCGCTGTTAACGAGAGCATAAGTGACTGGAGTAGTGTGGATTGTTTTAATTTCACAGCAAGCTCTCCAGAACTCAATTTGAGTTCTTTAGAGTCAGCTTTAGGTCTTGACTCAAGTGATGCTGATGGCGTTGATGAAACATTCAATACAACCACACACGCTACTGTTTATGTTGGCACTAATAGCTTCACCAACCAGTGTCCAGCCACAAAGCTGTATGTTGATGACGGCAGTTCAACGAGCTTTGATAATGTGCTGCTCTATGACCCGACAACAAAGAATGTGATATACACAGCAGTGATTTATCAAGATTCTACAGGATTCAGCAACACTAATGTGGATTTTCAGATAATTGTGGGAGAAAACGGCCATGGCTCAGCTGCTGGCACAAAAACTCCGTATTATTTTTACTTCCAGCTGGCATAATCCAACTTTAATAAAATTTTAAACTAAAAAAATGAGAAAGACAACCAATCAAAGAGGAACGATTGCTGGAGCTTTTATTATAGCAATTTTAGTGTTTTCAGTGTTCACTGTGCTTAGGTTGACAACAGCAACTCCGTACGGTCCTGTATTGGATTACAACAATACAGAGACACCTGGAACATCAACATCTGGTTTGATGCTGAACCACACCAAAGGTAAGATAACAACTCTACGTCTGAATGTTAGTTCTCCGAACACTGATTGGAAAGGTTATGTAGGTAACATTTCTGGTGTATTGGTGCTTGATGATACTAATAACTACACACTCTTCAAATGGAATGTTACAACTGTTAGTGGCGAGATTTATGCTACGAGGAATAGTGGCGCTATAAACTGGGGCAATATTGTTTGTGCCAATTCAGGGAATGTTAGTGCAGAAGAGACCGCAATGGGCATAGGTGGCAGTGAAGATGACAGCATAAGCAACACTTTCGACGATGGCAATCATCCAGAGTTTTATGTGGGCACTACGCAGTTTACAGCGAACCAGTGCACTTACTCTGCATATATGTATGTGAATGACCAGCCACAGTCAAGTGTTTTCTCAGAAGTGCTATTGTCAGATGGAAATTACATAATATACACTGGCATACTTACCAACAACCAGGCAGGTTTTGACAACAACCAATATGACTTCGAGATGATTGTTGCAGAGAACGGTGGGATTAGCAGCAACCAGGCGTATTACTTTTATGTAGAGCTTGGCTCATAAGAATGTTCCTCTTAAAAATGGCAAACAGAAGAATAACTGAGATATTAGCATTATGCATAATAGTAGCAGCTCTGCTTATTGTTGGCATATCCAGAGATACACTAAGCAAGACATACTATGACAACACATCTATTACATCAAAACTCAATGTGAGTAATGTTGCACCGACAGTTAATGACTTAGTGTTTTATAAGGTAGGAGCTGTTGTCAGCAATCCCATTGTGTTAGAAGAAGGAATAACAATACATGTTAAGTGTAATGCAACTATTAATGATTCCAATGGCGTTGGTGATATAGCTTCTGTTAATGCTACAATATACAAGCAAGGTTATTCAGGAGCTGCTGATAATAACAAGAGGTATGTGAATGCTTCTTGTGCAGAAGTATCACAAGTGAATTCATTATCAAAGAAATACACATGCAGCTTCTATGTCTGGTATTATGCAGAGAACGGAACTTGGGTTTGTAATGTTACTGCTCTGGATACAGGTGACTTGTCTAATTATTCCACAACGACAAAAAGCGTAGAACCATTGTATGCCCTGAATCTTGGTTCTACAGAAATTGATTTTAGTGAGCTCGACCCTGGCCAGGAATCTGCTTCTGACGAGAAAATGAATATTACAAACTACGGTAATATAAACCTCCGGATAGCTGTGAAGGGCTATGCCAGGACAGAAGGTGACGGCCAAGCAATGAACTGCACTGTTGGCAATATCTCCATTGGTTATGAGAGGTACAGCCTTCAAGCTGATCAAGCATGGAGTGCCATGACAGCTCTGGCAAGCAGCTGGACAAATATTACGGACTTAGTTGTGCCTTACAGGACAAATGACAATGATAACAATAATGTGAACAGCACTAACACCACTTACTGGAAGATTAAAGCGCCTTATGGAACGAGAGGTGTTTGCAACGGCACTATAGTGTTCTCAGCTGTTCCACCACCTTAGCTTGATAAAAATTTTTAAATATCTGTTCTAGAAAAATATTTATATTTAATTAATTTGTTAAATTAATTTAAAACTGAATAGGGATGAGAAAACACCAATATACAATATTAGTTGTAGTTCTTCTTTTGTTAGCTGTAGCCATATTCAACGAAGCAACGCCAGTGCCACCCATCGATATAAACAGGCTAAACTCAAGCAGGAGACAACCAGAGCCAGCCATCTCTGTCCCAGCCCAAGCAGGTAATATAACAGAGCTTTTGATAAACGCCACAGTAGTTACAAAAACATGGCAGGGCTACTATGGTAATGTTACAGGCAGGATAGTGCTGGACAACTCTGATAATATGTCTATGTATGATTGGAGCATTACCACGCCTGAAGGTGAGATTTACACAGCTAACGAAACAATAACAGATTGGTCAAGCATAAAGTGCTTTGATTATTTTGCTACAGGCGGCGAGCTTAACCTAAGCTTACTTGAAACAGCACTTGGTTGTGCAGGGGATGCTGACGGTGTTAATGAAACATTCACAGCAAAGCAGCATCCAAGCTTTTATGTTGGCACAAAAAAGATATCAGCTAATTCATGCTGGGCTACTCGCACATATGTTAATGACGGAAGTTCAACTAACTTCTATGAAGTTCTACTTATCGCACCAACAGAGAACACAGTGGTCTATACTACCCTGATTAATGCTTCTCAAACAAATTTTGCTGGCACTAACTCTGACTTTCAGATAATAGTAGGCGAAAACGGACACGGCACAGCTGCAAACACCAAAACACCTTACTATTTCTATGTTGAAATATACTAAGCCTTATATATTTTCTTTAATCTTTTCAGAGAAAAAGGCAACACCAAGCCCAATGAAAAACACACCGCAATGAATACTAATAACACTATGTAGTTAGTCAATAAACTATTCAATGGCATAGAATAGAACATGTGTTTTCTCAACAAGCTTACTGTAATGAGTAATGGATTGTATTGGTTTATCTGATACACTTGTCTTGGCATTGTTTCCAGTGGTAGTATGATGCCAGAAGCGAATAATAAGAGGCTTCCCAAACTCAGTGCCGCCAGCATTGTGCTCTGTTCTGAGTGGAACAACCTACCCAGCAGTATACCTAGCATTATAAAAGCAGAGCTTGAAGAAATGAAGGCGAGAATAAGCTCAGGCAAAGCACTAACAAAGTCCAGCTTTAGAGTGAGCTGTCCAAGTAGTATAACTATGGAAAACTGCACCAACATGATCGTGAGGTTTGTAATGTAATTGGCTATTATAAGTGTATACTGCCTTACAGGTGAGAGTAAAACCCTAAAGAAGCCAGCAGAGTTTCTTTCGCGAACACTCAGTACAGCTGGAACAACAAGCCCAATGAATAGTATTAAGATGGCAATTAGTTGCGGAAATATCAAGCTTAACTGGGTGCTGACTGGAGCGATACTCAGAATCTTTACCTCAAATGGTTTTACTATCTTGCTGGGGTTTCTTATCTTGATGCTGCTAAGCGTTCTCTCCAATTCTTCTGCTAAGCTCTTTGTTTTCTCTACCAGAGCAAGGGTTTGGTTGAGTTTGCCCATGCTATTGTTGAGCTTTTGTAGAGCTTCCTGTTTGTTAAGTATGGCAACAGATAGCTTAACAGAAATCTCTTTCAAGTTATGAGTTACATCTGATAATACCTCTGCAACTCGTTTGGTTGTTGAATTCGCGCTCTCTATTATGGCAAAGGTATTGTTCGCGAGTTTTGTTAGCTTGTACTGGGAATTGTTGATTAGCTCCAAGATATCTGCCTCTTCTGATGAGTTCAAGCTGCTTTCAGTGATTTGGGATTCAAGTTCATCAAAGGTGTCTTCTGTTGCTTCAAGTAATGAGTTTAGCTTTACCATCGCATTGCCCAAGTGCAGTCTCGTTAGGCTTGTTTCTTCTTCAGCATAGCTTAGATTAAGTGCTTTAAAATCAAAACTTAGCTCCATACTCTGTATGTTTGAGCTTGCTTCTGTAATATTCTCCTTCGAGCTTGTTAGAAGAGAGCTACTGCTGTCAAGTTGATTTGAGATATTAGTCACGGAAAGCTCAACATAGCTTATCTTCTTAATTATGTTTGCAGTTATGTTCTTACTTAGCTTAAGAATTTCCCCCTCAATTATGTTCTGGATTATGTCCTTAACAGCCCAGACGAGATTGTTTCTCGAGTTATCCACATATACTTTGACATAATCGCTCTCTTTGCCTAAGCTCATGTTTGGCGGTAGTATGATGCAAGTGCTGAACAAGCCAGTTTTAACATTGCTAACGCACTCCTCCTCAGTTTTGGTTTTTGTTGCGGTGAAATATCCATGTTGAAGCTTGTCTATTATTTGATTGGATATTGTTGAGTATGAATCAGAGTAAACGCCTATTTGCAATGCGTACTGCTCAGGCACATTGTAAGCTATGTTGATTATGAAGAATATCAACAGTGGTGAGATTATTGTAACGAGCAGTGCGATTTTTGACCTTAATATGACCTTGAAGTTCTTTTCTATGCATTTGCTAAGTTTCATTTTGCAATTTCATTGAAAATTGTTTTTAGAGCCATACTACAACTTCGTATCTCTTTTATCTCCAATCCGATATTTTGAGCGAGTTTTCTAACCATCTTCTCTTCATTTGCATTTATTGGGCGTGTTACTATAATTAAATTCGGTGTGGAGATTATCTCATCCTGAGAAAAAAGCTCGCTTTTGAGTAATTCCTTTTTGAAGCTTTGGGAGTTAGTAGCTACAACTATTTCAGTAAGCTTTTTTTTAATCGGAATTTTAGCCGTTATTTTACCCTTGTGAAGTATGCATGTGGAGCTACACACATTTTCGATCTCTTCAAGGAAATGGGAAGCAATAACAAATGTCGTTCCCTGTTCGTTCAGTCCCTGTACTATTTTCCATATCTTCCCTCTAAGGATAGGGTCCAGATCTGCTGTTGGCTCGTCAAGGAACAGCAGCTTTGGATTGTGTATCAAGGCACATGCTATGTCCAATCTTTTTTTCATCCCACCAGAAAGCTTAATACCAAGCTGCTGTTTGCTATCGGTTAAAGCCAAAAGCTCAAGTAGGGTTTTCATGTTTTTTTTTCTAATGTCACTTGGAACATTCCAAAGCTCACCGAAAAAATCAAGGTTCTCTACAACTGTCAATTCTTCAAAGAATGATGAACTCTGAGTGGAGTAGCCAATCAGTTTGGTGAGAAGTTTCCTATTTTTGCTTAACTCTATTGGCTTTGATTCCTGAGGGTTTATTATGCGTGAGTTGTAGACCACTCTTCCATTTTGTGGCTTTAACACGCCAGTTAAAACATTAATCAAGGTGGTCTTACCAGCACCTGAAACACCTGCTATGCCGAGAATCTCACCCTGCTTCACTTCTATACTAAGGTTCTTGAGCACTAAGTTCTTACCAAACTTTAATGTAATGTTCTTTGCTTGCAACAATACATCTCTTTCCATTTACATAGGTTGCGTGTTAATCTCTATTTATATTTTTTGAATCCATAAACTATAAATATTATTTGCTGACTTTATTTCTCTGGGATGAATATGGTGGCAAAAAAGCTGATACTGTTCGTGTTAGTGTTGTTCTTCTGTTTGTCACCTGTAGCAGCCCGGCAATTTGTAATTTCAAACTCTCAGGACTGGCGTGATGTATACTCGGTTGAGCTGTTCGCTAATCTTATCCATGCAAAACCCTATTTTCTCGTTAGCATGCGCCATGCCAGCCTGCTGCTTAATCAGCTTCCACATAGCAACAACCACTCTGCTTTGATTGTTTCTTCCTCACGCTTACCTTATGTAGTAAATTATGCTGACTTGGTAAGCACCCTCGGTATAAAAACAACTGAAATAAAGGTTTATGACGCCAATCTTGAACTTGTCAATAGATTGAATGTTACGAACTTTATAATAGTGGATGACTCTTATGGCTATAATGCAATCTCTGTTGCACCTTATGCAATACTAAAGCGAGCTTATGTTCTGTTCGCAGACGAGAATAACATAGCAGAAGTTGTTCGTTTTCTTGCTTCAAGAAAGGTAGACGAGTTAATTATTTATGGGATTGTTGATAGGATAGTTGCTGATTCTCTGCAGAAGTTTAATCCGATAATAATAAATACTGGTGACAGGTTTTCAGATAACATAGAAATTGTGAAGCGCTACCAAGCTATCAAGCACTCCAAGCAGGCGGTGTTCACAAACGGTGAGTTCATAGAGCAAGAAGTAGTTTCTGGTAAAGAGCCTATTATTTTCATAGGAAAGAACAATGTGCCAGAGGTTGTTAAGGACTATATTAAGAACTCAGAAATAGAGATTGGGGTGCTTATAGGCAATGACCTTATTAGCACAGCAACAATAATAAGGCGGCAGCTGGGCATCAGCGTGTTTGTTAAGTTTGCACAGGGCGCCAGAGCACCCACTGGACCAATATCAAAGGTAGAGGCATTGGACATGTTTAGAGTGCCAAGGATAATAGTTAAGATTGATGTGGCGAGCATTCTGTACAACACTGCGACTGGTTTGCTTGAGGTTACTTACCAGAACTTAGAGGATATATCCACATTTGTCAAGAGCACTATTACACTTACAACAGAACAGAACGAGAGACAGGTGGTGGGCGACGAACAGCCAGTTTTTATTAGGCCCCTTGGTTTTAAAACGCTAACCTACAAGGTTGATAGGTTTACAGGCAGCAACATTACAGCACGGGTGTTTTCTATTTTTGGCGATGCGCCAAAATCACTGGAGATGACGCTTGATAAAACTTTAGAAGTAACCCAGGTTAGTGTTGAAGACAGAGCCCAAATTAATGTTACTGCTGTTTATTACGATTTTGTTCATGGAAAGTTTTTAATTGAAGTCGAGAACATTGGCAGTGTTAATAGCTATGTTGATGCAGAAATAAGGGACATGAAGGTTGGCTACAGGATAACCAACTTAGGGACAGAGGAATCAGTTTTGGTTAAACCAGGCGAGAAAAAGAAGCTCACTATAATACCAGATGAAGAACTGAAAGCTGAGGACATTGCCATGAACAAACTCGTTAAAGTGAGAGTGTACTTTGGTGAGCGAAAGAACGCTCTTGTCAATCTTCACCAAGCTTCTTTTGAGGTCAAGGAAATAAGAAGGAACTATGTGCTATGGGCAACTGTAATACTGATTGTGTT
>CAYOTZ010000019.1:0-2446 GCA_964407035.1 uncultured Methanosarcinales archaeon
TTTCTTAGCCATATAAAAACCCTTTTTCCTGTATCCGAATTTTCTGTAATATTCACGCACACCTATACCTGAAATTATCAACACTTCCTGCTGTTTCTGCTTTTTTGCTATCTCTTCTGCTTTTAAAAGAAGCTGCCTGCCAAGACCTCTATGCTGAACCATGCCCTTTTTTCCAAAGCCTACAGAGGGTCCAAACACATGAAGTTCACGGAGACCACTGGGCCTAGCTATTCTAAGACGGCAGTATCCGAACAGTGTATCAGTTGTTTTGTCTATTGACTCTATAAAGTATTCTCTGCCAGAAGCAGCTTCATATTCTATTACTTTAATCACTGCTTTACTTACCTTTGGAATTAAACCTTGCTTTAGCTTTGAACCAAACTCCCTGCATCTTATACACCTGCATTTCACAACTTGCTGGTGGATGAACTGACGCAGGTTGCTCATTTTCGGTCCTGCAGATATAGTGCTTTCTGGAATATCGCGCTGGACCCTCATTATTCTACAGTACTCTGGTATGAAGCGCTTGGATTGTCTGATAATCTCAACTGTTTCTTGGACTGTAAGCGGCTTGTACTTTCCCAGCTTCCACAAGCTGTAAAGCTCAGTACCTTTTGTGACTACACACGGATATATCTTGAGGAAATCAGGTCTAAATCTCTCGTCGTCAAATATTAGCTTAAAAGTGTGAATGTCTTTATCCTTGGACGAGCCAGGCAAACCTATCATTATGTGGTATCCCACTTTGAGCAAATATTTTCTCAGCAAGGCAGTTGCCACTATGCTATCCTGAACAGTGTGTCCGCGCTTTATTTTGGCGAGCACTCTGTCATCCAAGCTCTGAACACCAAGTTCGACTCTCGTTGTGCCAAGCTGTAACATCCTCTTTATGTGGAGCTCCCTGCAATAATCTGGTCTTGTTTCTATGCATAGAGCAACGCACCTGATATTTGCCCTTTCATTACGCTTTTGCTCTTTGGTAAGCTTTGCTACTCCCTTTAATTTCAGGATTTTGCGCTGAATTTTAGCTACACGTGTCCTGTCGTGAATATCAGCAGGAAGCTCAAAGAAGTCCTTGAATTTTTCGAGATTGAGCTTACCCGCCCTGTAAAACATTATGGCAAAATCATTCATTGCCTTGAAAGCATTCGCAATAAATTCTTGCTGGTAATCCCATGGATAAGCAGGAAAAGTGCCTCCCATCACTATTAATTCAATCTTGTTTATGTTGTGCCCCAGTAGAGTGTACTGCTCTAACCTGTTGAAAACCTGCAGATAAGGGTCAAAATGGTTACGGGTTGCCCGCATAGTAGCAGGTTCCCTACCAGTATAACTCTGAGGAACATTGCCAAACACGCTCTCTGGACCGCCAGGGCACATTACGCATTTGCCGTGAGGGCATCTCCTCGGTTTTGTCATAATAGCCACAACAGCTACACCTGAGATAGTGCGTGTCGGTTTTGTCAGCAGCTGCTGTTTAAGCCCCCTTGTCTCTAGCATTATCTCATAGTTAGAGGGTATTTTAGCAAGCTTGTGCTTAGCAGCGAGTTTGTTCTTCAACCTAAAAATCTCTTCTTTAGTAATCCTGCCTTGCTTCTTAAGTTCCCTTTCAAACTCTTCAAAGAAATTTACCATAAGAACAAGAAACAAGGAAAAATTTAAATAATTATACCAAAATTATGTTTTGTCAATGAAAAAAGAGATAGTTATAGTAAAGCTCGGTGGTTCAAGAGTTGTCAAGCAGAAGATTGATGTTGTGTTCATAAAGAGATTCAAGGAGCTTCTCGAGAGCTTTCTATTCAAGCACAGATTTGTTGTAGTGTGCGGCGGTGGACAGGTTTGCAGAACATACCAGGCAGCAGCCAGAGTTTTAGAAGTAATTTCAAACCAAGACCTTGATATGATTGGCATCAAAGCAACAGAACTCAATGCAGAGCTAATACGGGCTGTTTTCGGTGAGCTTGCCTACCCCAAAGTTATCAATAATTACCACTCAGCTCAAAGATTTAATGATGTGATTGTGGCTTCAGGTTCTGAACCTGGGCACAGCACTGACTACTGCGCTGCAATGTTTGCGAGGAGGTACAAAAGTAAGATACTTATCAATATCACAGATGTGCCTTATATTTATGACAGTGACCCAAAATTGAACCCAGAAGCAAAGCCCTTGGACAAAATAAATGTGAAGGGCTATCTAAAGATAATTGGAAACGAATTTCAACCTGGTATGAATGTTCCATTTGACCCGTTAGCTGCCAAGGCGATACACAAGTTCTTGCAAGTTGTGAATGTGGCAACAATTGAGGATATTGAAGCATACCTCAAAGGTGAGAATTTCCACGGCACAATACTGCACAGGTAAGCTTTAATTCAGGGTTCTCTCTAACGAACTGCTAAAGTGTTGCTGTTTAATGTAGATTCGTTTCTTGCACTGGCAAACAATCAC
>CAYOTZ010000019.1:2456-9060 GCA_964407035.1 uncultured Methanosarcinales archaeon
ATAATGATGCTCACCAAGTGAGAATTCTTCGTATTCCTCTGGAAGATTGGCACTGCAGTAAGGGCATTTCTCTGTTACCTCTTTGATAATATGATGCAGTCTGCTCACCTAGAAATAGTGGTTAAACTATGATTTTTATGCCTTTCGGCAGATTTTTAAATTAGTTGTTCATACACAGCAGCATGAAGTGTTCAATATGCAATGCCAATATAAAAACAACCTTTCTCAACAAAATAGTGGGCACATGGGTGAAGGACAGTAAAGGCAAACTAAAAGCAGTATGCAATCAGTGCCAGAAAAAATTTAAAACCAAAGATGAACTATTAAAGCATGTGTGAGCCCAGGTAGCATAGCGGCTAATGCATCGCTCTCGTAAAGCGAAGATCGGGGGTTCGAATCCCTCCCTGGGCTTTAATTGTATCCTTAATTTTTTGCCAGTTCTTATCAAATGTAAGTGAGCTTGATGGCAGAATAAAGCACATGTATCTACCATAAAGTTTAGGTTAACTCATTTAAACAAAGTGCCGCATTTAAAGATGAAAACCTGAGTCGCTAAGCTTTTTATTTATATTTTTTCAAAATCTCAGGGTAACACTTTGATATAAATATTTTCAAAACATTAGGGTCATAACGATGTGACTCTCTCTTCATTGTCTCTAAAGCTTTCTCAGGAGGATAACCAAGCCTATAAGGCCTGTCGCTAATCAGAGCATGAAAAACATCAATAACAGAAACGATGCGTGCCTCCAGCGGGATTTCATTCCCACGCAAACCTTCTGGATAACCAGAACCGTCATAAGCTTCATGGTGATAAAGGATACAATTCTTAACTACCTCAGGAATTTCCAATTCTTGTAGTAGTTGAACCCCATAAATTGTGTGTCGCTTCATCATATCCTGTTCGCCATGAGAGAGGGCTGTTGGTTTTTGGAGAGTTGTTTCAGGGATTGCTATCTTACCTATATCGTGGAGCAAACCACCATACCATAGTGAATCCAACTCATTAAAGCCCAATTCTTTACCAAGATTTTTGCTGTGATTGGCAACAAAAATGGAATGATTACTCGTGTAGGGGTCTCGAGCTTCAAGAATATGACTAATTATTTTACTACTAAGAGAAAGTAACTGTATTGAAGTTGTGGTAATTTTCTCATTTGTAACCATATTATAATAACAACAAGAAATTCTTTTTAAAACTTTCGAAATTAATCACACTAAAATAGTTATTTACCAAGTATTATTTTTTTGGCAAGCTGATATGTATTAGAGAAATCATTTCTTTTTGGTCTGAACCTGGCAAACTCTACCAAAGTACAGATGTTAAGAACCTGAATTAATTCTTTGATTTGGGGCTCTTTATCTTGCAGAATAGTTGTAATCTCATAATTTGTCATCTCTTTGTTAAGACCGTATTTGTGTATCAGATAGTAGCGAACAGACCTTGCTATTTCAGCAAAGGCCTCTTTTGTCTTTTTCGACTCAGCCAATCTTTTTGCCTTTCTCAGCAAACGCAGTGCCTCTTTGCCGTAGTCAAAATCCTCTTTTTTATCTGGAACTAACGCTATATTTGTGTGTCTATTGTTTTTCCTTTTGAGATAGTAAGCAAGCACCAAAAGTGATGAAACAAGAGTTAAGATGAGAACAATAACAGGCCAAATTGTTCTTTTTCTTGCCTGTTCTTTTTTTACGCTAATCTCCTTAACAGTTGAATTATTCAGTAGAGCACTTACTGTAGTGTTTAGTTTTCCATTCGAGTAACTAAGGTTGATGCTGGTGTTGTTGTAATCAAGCTTAATGCTTAAATTCCTCAGCTTGTAACCCTGAGAAGCAAGCATTTGAGAGATCTGCCTGAACTGAGAGTTGTTGTATAGCGCACTGAGCATTCTCTGCCTAATTTGAGGGGTGTCTATTACCAGTTTCATTGAATTATTAAGCAGCTTACCTCGTATCTCAGCAGTTGCACCACTTCTGTTCATGTAGCTCAACTGAAAATTGCCAGTGCTATTGCTTTTTGGAAAAACATTTATGCCTGTTAGGTTAAAGCCCTGCTGCTCGAGTTGGTTGTTCAATTCTCTTAGCTTTTCGTTCCTTGCCAGGTTTTGCTTGAAAGAGTTCTCGAGTTGTTTTTGGTGTTCCAATTCCTTAGTTATTTGCTGCTTTAGGGCTTTGGAATCCTGGAGCATTAGATTCTGCTGCTGTTGATTACCAAAGAAATTGTTCAGCATATTGTTAAGCTGCGTTGAGACACTTATCCTGTTGCCTCCAGTGTTTATCTGTATAGAGCTACCTTGGTTTGTAGTGTTGCCATTAAAATGTATCCGAAGGTTGTCAAGTGCCACCTTATGTTTACCATAAACAAAGCTCATAGAAACCAACAGTTCAGACGGTGTATTTGTTGTGCCAAAATCAAGATTTACAACAGAAACGCCCGGCGGGACAGTGAATGTTTCAGAATTGCTGTTCGTGCTTGAGTAATAGAAACCAGCCTGTTGCACTTGCTGGCTTACCGTATAGCTCAACAATCCAGCAATATCCGTGGTATTAGTATTGTTAAATATCACAGGGATAACTGCATCCTCACCTACATTAAAATAAAAATCTGTTTGATTTACTGACATAGTAAATGCTTCAGTTGTGGCAATCGAGAGCAACAATACCAGCAAAGATATTATCTTCTTCATGGTATCACCCTCCGCCTGCCGAACCTAAGGTAAAGCTCAACCAAAAGCACACCAAGCGCTGTGAAGAAAAAATAATCCTTTATGTTTGTCAGCTCGCGTTCGCGCTTTATGTTCTTGCTTATGTTCCTGTATATCTCCTCTAGTGTGTGTTCATCCACCGATTTAAAGTATTTACCATTAGTTTGTTCTGCTATCTTTTTAAGGGTAGCTTCATCCAGCTCTGCGTATTGGGGATTGCCGAACCAATCATAGCCGAGCACGACTTTGCCCTCTGAACCCATACCAACAGTAAATACTTGCACTTTCTGCCGCTTTGCATACTCAATTGCTTCTGTTGGGGATATAACACCGGCATTTGCAACACCATCGCTCAAAAGAATCACGACTCTCTTTTTATTTGGTATAGAAGTAGCCATGTCAATTCCCAGCGCCAGACCGTCACCAAGTGCTGTTCTGCCTTCTCTCGCATTTATAGCTCTTATCTTTTCAATGACTTTGTCCTTGAATGGAGAAAGATAAGCAGCGGTGGTAGCACCTGACTCAAATATAACAACGCCTGCATAGTCGTTTGGTTTCAAAGACCGAACAAGAAGCTCGGCTGAGTGCTTTGCTGCCTCTATCCTAGAAGGCTTGTAATCAGTTGCGCGCATACTTCCGGAGACGTCCAGCACCAACACAACATTAACACCCTGCTTTGCATGCTTGAGAGGTATGTGTGGCTCTGACAACCCGACAATCAAAAGGGCGGTTGCAAGCACTGTCAGGTATATTGGAAGGTCCCTCAGCAAGAGTTTTTTTTTATTGCTCAAAGCTGACTTTATAAATCCAAGCTGGCTGAACTTCATGGCATAAAGTTTCTTCTTTTTTAACGAATAAAAGTAAAAAAAATTATCAGTGGTATTAGGAGCAAGCCAAACAGAGCATAAGGTCTTGCAAAGCTGATAATCATCTGTATAGCACCTCACGCCTTTTGAAAAATTTCTTTAAGGGTAGATAAAAGTTTTCGTTAGTGCCAAGGCAGAGGTAATCAACTTTGGCTTTGCGAAACAAGTTTGCAAGTTCTGAATCTCGGTGGGCAATAAGCTTGTTGTAGCGCGCTCTGAATTCTTTGTCAGATGTATCAACCAGAATCTGCTCGCCTGTTTCCTCGTCCTCAAGAACAATCAAACCAAGCTCTGGCAGCGAGGTTTCAATTGGGTCAAAAATCCTGATTGCAATAACATCATGACGAATATTTAACGATTTTAGCTCGTTAAAGAAATCTCTTGACAGAAAATCGGATATGATAAACACGATGCTTGTTCTTTTTACTATTCTTGAAAAATACTTGATGGCAGCGGCGACCTCTGTCCCACTACTTTTTGGTATTGTTCTGATCATAAAGCTCAAAAGCTTAAGAGCATGTCTCCTGCCGCTTCTTGCAGGCACGAACTTCTCTATTCTATCAGTAAACAAAAGCAACCCAACCTTGTCGTTGTTCCAGATGGCAGAGAATATTAAGCTAGTTATAAGTTCTATCGAGCAGCGTTTCTTTGTGACAGAGCTACCAAAAACACTTGAGCCGGAAATATCCAATAAGAAATAAACACGAAGCTCACGTTCTTCTCTAAATACCTTGATAAACGGCTTGTCGAACCTTGCCGTAACATTCCAATCTATAGCTCTTACATCATCCCCTGGTTGGTATTCACGCAATTCAGAAAACTCAAGCCCCTGGCCCTTGAAAACAGAGTGGAACTTGCCAGCAATAAGTGTGTCTACAAGTTTCTTGGTATTCAGCTCAATTCGTTTTATCTGTTTTAGTATTTCCCTTGTGTCTGGCATTTTTATTCCAGCATATACTTTATCACATCATCAATAGTACTTACTTCTTTAACATCCAAGCCCCACTCTTCTTTTGCTACTTTTCTCAAGTCAATAGTTTTAGGGACGTATTTGCGGTTGAAGAATATGAAACCAAAGCCAAGGTCTTCTGGTTCTACAACCCGTTCATAGTAAGTTATCTTGGCTTGTCCTTCAGGCACAAGAAACTGTTTGTAGCCAGCTTTGGCTGCTGCTTCTGCCTTCTCTAAGATACCACCAACCCGACCAATAGAACCATCACCGTTTATAGTGCCAGTCACCATTACACTTGGTTTAAGCCTTCTTCCTGTTAAAGTAGATATAGCAGCTATCGTGGTAGCAGCGCCAGCTGAATCGCCACCCACAACCTGACTGGGAACATTAAAGCTTATCACAAAGTCGTAGTTGGGTGCATAGTTCTTTGTTTTTAGCTTTGCAACTGTAATAGCAAGTGAACAGCTGTACTGCAAATCAGTATCAACAAAAGGATTCGTGTCTACAAGCACATTAGAGTTCCCTGGTATTAACCTTAATGTCAAGTTACCAACAATACCCTGTTTGGTAGCTGTATCCACAGCCACCACTGGAACTACCCTTTCTATAGGTGAGAAAGAGCTGTTTGGCAGCTGTGGAACAGCTGTTTGTGAGGGCTCAGGTGCAGTTTTGCAGCTCGTGGGTAGATAGAGAAGAAGCAAATTAGCGTACAATGCACTAGCTATCAAAAATCCAAGTGCAAGGAACACTAGCTTGTTCATACAGGATAGGCTCAAGGCACCTTCACCTTTTCAAGTATTTTCTTAATTACATCTTCTGGAGTTATGCCTTCTGCTTCTGCCTCGTAAGAGAGTATAACGCGATGCCGCAGCACATCAAAAGCCATTTCTTTTATGTCCTCAGGAACGACATAGCCACGCCTGTTTAAAAGGGCGTTTGCTTTGCTTGCTAGCACCAGCCAAAGTGAAGCTCTTGGCGATGCACCATAATCTATGTATGAATTCAGTTCTAGATTGTAAGCGTCAGGATGACGAGTTGCATTCACAATGTCTGCCACATAATTCTTGATTTTTTCATCAGCATAAACATGCTGGAGAAAATCTTGAAGCTCGATTATCAAGTTCTTTGTAATTATCTTAGATAATTTTATTTGATTACCCTCTGTGAACCTAGTTATAATCTTTACTTCGTCTTCTTTTTTAGGATATGACATCAACAGCTTTAAAGCAAACCTATCAACTTGTGCTTCTGGTAGCTTGTATGTTCCCTCGGATTCTATAGGGTTCTGTGTTGCCAGAACAAGAAAGGGCTTTGGCAATAGGAATGTGTTACCCTGAATTGTGACCTGCCGCTCCTGCATTGCCTCTAACAGAGCTGATTGTACTTTAGGTGGCGCCCTGTTAATCTCGTCTGCCATTACGAAATTTGTAAAAACAGGACCTTTTACTGTTGTAAAGGTTTGTTCTTCATGTTTGTAAATCTTTGTGCCTATTATGTCTGCAGGCAACAGGTCTGGAGTGAACTGGAGACGGACAAAACCACAGTCAAGAGTGTCTGCAAGTGTTTTTATGAGAAGTGTTTTTGCCAATCCTGGAACACCCTCTATTAGAACATGGCCGTTGGCAATTAACGCAATAACAACTTTCCTGACAATATCTTTTTGGCCAACAATAACTTTGCCGATTTCATTAAACACCTTCTCAATCTCTGAACCGTATAATTCTGCTTTATGAGTCAGCTTAACAATTGTTTCGTCCATTATGACCACCCATTACAGAAGTAGCTACCTTCAAGGCATATTTAAAAAACTTATGGAAGATAATACCAGAAGTTTATCTCCTGAAATTGTCAACTACGTTGGGCTAAGTGTCTGTTAGCAGAACTTACTAGTTTCTTCTCCCTGAACCTCAAATTGGAATTTATATAATGCATTAAACATTGTGTAAAGGTTGATGCACAACTATTAATTTTTTAGATTTATTTTGCTTTTGGATGAGCTTTCAATATACAAATCAATATCGCTTGTTTCTATATTTTCTTCTCTTGCAAAAGAAATAATGATGTTGAGAAAAAAATATAAGCAAGAA
>CAYOTZ010000020.1:0-8727 GCA_964407035.1 uncultured Methanosarcinales archaeon
AAAAGCTCTTTTGCTCTTTTTAAACTATTCACTTTTGGTATTTTAACTTTAGTCAGTGGCTTTCCCAATGCCTTTTCAATACTATTGAGTTGCTTTAAGCTACTTAGAATTTCACCTGTGAACTTCTCCAAAGTCCTGTTAACCTTCTCTATCGGTACTCTGAAGAATTCGGCTGATTTTTTTGCTTCTTCCAAGCTCTTAAAACCCTTGGTAAGCTCTTTTTGTTTTTCGAGGTAAATCTCAGCTGCCCTGCCAGCTACAAATTCAATACGAACAACACCGTCCTGAAGCTTGCTGCTTTTTGTAATTTTTATGCGTCCAACCTGCCCTGTATTGTCTAAGTGGGTGCCGCCGCATGCTTCTGTGTCCAACCCTGGAATCTCTACTATCCTAACAAACTTGCCTGGTATATAGCCACCCTGGTATATCCTTATACTATATTTTTGTTCTGCCTTACTCCTGTTCATAAATGACTTCTTAATAGGTAGTTTCTTTTTTACAAATTCATTGGCAAGCTTCTCTATCCTGTTGATTTCCTCTGCTGAAAGTGCTTCGTAATGCGTAATGTCAAGTCGTGCCTTGTTTATGCTCTTGCTTGCACCCGCTTGATAGCCATGAGGGCCAAGCACTAATCGCGCCACACCGTTTATTATGTGGGTAGCAGTATGGTGCTGGGCTAACTGCAACCTTCGCTCACTGTCAATCCTGCACTTAACAAGCTCACCAACCTTGAGTTTGCTGTTCTTCACGTAATGCAGCACATACTCCTGCTGCTTGGTGACTCTGAACACTTCAAACCCGTTTATTGTGCCTGTGTCGTGTTCTTGGCCACCTCCCTCTGGATAAAAACTCGTCCTGTCGAGAACCACAATCTGGTCGCCCTTCTTATTCACAACTAACTCTACCTTGGCTGTGAATTCGTGCGGGTCCTCTTTGTAGTATAGCTTGTCTGTTCTCTTGAGCCCTTGTGGTAAGCTTATATGCTCTTGCTTTTCTGCCTTTTTTACTGTTTTGTGTTTTGAGGATACTAAAGCATAGAAATTATCAGGTATGCTAATTTTCACTCCACGCTTTTGTGCAAGCTCTTTCAACTCGAATGGGTTAACACCGTGACTCTCATACAACTCAATCAGCTTGTCTGTTGTTAGTTCTTTGGGTGAGTTCAGCACCTTGTCAATAATTATTTTTGACTGACTCTTGGACTGCTCGTATTTTTTTTGTTCCACTTCAAGGATTTTTTTAATATCGCTCAGGTTCTCGCTCAGTTCAGGGAACAAGTTTTTTAGTTCGTCTGCATGCCATTGGCATATATCCCCTGGTTGCACTCTCAATCCCAACTTTTCTATAAAGCCCTGGGAGCGCCTGAACAACATCCTCAAGTTGTAAGCGTCGCCAACATTACTTGGCAAGCTGCCGTCATTGAGTGCGAAGAGTAGTGCTCTTGAATGTTCTACAATCGAGTAAAGTGCAGATGTCTTGTCTAAAAATCGTTTTAGCGCCTCTTTACTTATTCCCAATGCTTTTGCTATTTGCTTGAGTTTGCCACTTATGTCACTTGTTTCGTCTATGTTGAGCATAGCGCCGAATGGTGCATACTTCTCAACTAAGCGTTGGTCAAGCTTCACATACTTGTTGAGCTTCTTGAGTGTGTCTGGAAAAGTTGCGTCATAAATAGTGGACTTCGCTTTTGTGAACCAAGCGACCCTCTCCATACCCATACCCATATCTAACACCTTCAGCTTTAGCTCTTTTGGCTTGCCTTTGCTTATCTGGTAGAGCATATAAACCTGGTTACCTAGCTCTACACCGCCACTGAAATATTCTATACATGGTCCCAGGTTGCCGCCACCAGCCCAAGCATCTTCGTGGAACACAACCTCCTGTTTGGGTATGCCAAGCTCTTCAAAGAGCCATCTGCATATATCGCGGAACAACTCTGGCTGAGACCATTCATCTTTTGTTAGGAAAGCGTGCTGACCTATCATTACAAAGCAGGTCATATGCGACATAGTCACACCAACATTGTCAATATCATTAAATCGCAGGCACGGCTGCGGCACGACAAGCTTTTTTGCTGTTGGTGGTGACAGCCCAGAAGTAACATGTGGCTGGAAGTCGTATATAGACGCCTTCACATAGAGAGTGTCGTCACGCCACCTTGCAACTACTGGATAGCGCTTTATAGGTTTGTAACCCAAAGAGCTGAATAATCTGGCGAACCTGTGCCATACTTCATGGTAAGTTAACTCAAACTTTGGAATCCTTCTAAATAGAAAATCATACTTGCCAATGCAGGCTGCATCTCCGCAGATATTTTGCTGCTTGTTTGTGCTCCAAAAATATTTGCCGCATTTAATGCATCTGTTTCTGCTGTAACCAAGTTGCCTTAACACATTAACAGGGTAGAACTTTTCTGGTTCGCTGTTGAACACTTTTTTGTAGTGTGCCTTGAGCTGTTTATCTGATGCCATACGAGAGATTTAGCTGGTTTCATATTTAAATCTATCTTACATAAAAAAGAAAAAGATTATTTTGTTTGGCCCCACGCTTTCAGGATTTCAATAGGCACAGCGAAAACAACTGTGTTACTCTGGTCAGAACTGAGGTCATTCAGTGTTGCTAGAGTTCTTAAATGTAAAGCGCCTGGGGCAGCACCGAGTATTTTAGCAGCCATAGCAAGGTTCTTGGACGCTATTAGCTCGCCTTCTGCTTTTGTTATCACAGCGCGCTTTTCTCTTTCAGCTTCTGCTTGCTTGGCTATTGTTCTCTTCATATCCTGCGGCAGTTCTATATGCTTGAGGTCAACACTAACAACTTCTATCCCCCATGGGTCAGATGCTTTGTCCACAATTTCCTTTATCTTTTTTGAAATAATATCCCTGCCACAGAGAAGATGGTCAAGGTCAACCTCGCCAACGACATCTCGCATGGTTGTTTGGGCAAGTTGTGAAATAGCGTACATAAAGTTTTCTACTTCAAGGACTGCCTTGGAAGCATCTCTTATCTTGTAGTAGAGCACTGCATTTACATTAACAGAAACATTGTCCTTTGTAATGCAATCCTGTTCTGGCACATCCACTGCTTTCACCCTGATATCAACTCTCTTGTAGCTCTGAAAAATAGGCAAAACTAACCTTAGACCAGGCTGCATGAACCCAGAATACTTACCAAGTGTGAATTTCACGCCACGCTCGTATTGGTTAATCACTCTTAAGCCAGAGAGAAAATAGAGGCATATTAAAATAATTAGTATTATTGCTCCTATCATATTACCACCCCGTTTTTTATCACAACTTGAATTTCTTTATTTAAATCTTTCGATTATTACTTGAAGCTAACCCTAAAGAGGTTCACAATGTACTTCAGATAACCGAAAAAAAGAAATAACAAAAAGAAGGCAAGTGTATTGGAGATAACAAATCTGCTGATCTCTGTTATTAGCTTGATGTTTAGTATTGCGTTTATCCTTAACAATAACCCGAAAACAAAATAAACAATAAGAATGGCAGCTGTGCTGTTCAGTAGAGGTGAGAATATAGCTATTGTCTTTTTGAACCTGTCGAAAAGCTCTCCGTAAGTTGCTAGGACACTTATTAGGAACACAACTATAAGGTTTTTCCAAATATAGTTTAATATTATGGTTAGAAGATCACTTCTCAGCATTATGTTAGCAAATCTACCGATAAATATTATTATTACAGTGACAGCCAAGCTGACAAAGCTCCAGAAAAGTGGGGAGACAATATTTAATCTGCATGGTGTTTTCATGGCTGTTCTGATTTTGGTTTACTATTTAAATTTTTGTAATTTGACTATGCCCAAAAACTATTTAAATCCTATTCAGTTTCTCTAGAACATGCCAAAACAAGCAGTAGAGGCGCTTATAGAAGGAGGGAAAGCGACAGCAGCTCCACCTCTTGGGCCTGCACTTGGACCTCTCGGGGTCAACATCGGGCAGGTAGTTGCAGAGATTAACAAAAAAACAGAGAGTTTCAGGGGCATGCAGGTTCCAGTTAAGGTTATTGTTGATACTGATACCAAGGAGTTTGAAATAAGGGTGGGCACTCCACCGACATCTCAGCTTATTCTGAAGGGAGCAGGTGTTGAGAAAGGTGCGCACAATCCACTTGCAGAGAAAATTGCTGACTTGAAAATAGAGCAGATTATTAAGATTGCCAAGATGAAAGAAAGTTCTTTGAGTGGTAAGGATACTAAGGCGAAAGTAAAGCAGGTTATAGGAACCTGCAATTCTATGGGGGTGCTCGTTGAGGCCATGCCCGCCAAAGAGGCAATCAAGGCGGTTGAGCAGGGCAAGTTTGATAGAGAGATAGCTGCTGAGAAGACAGAACTCTCAGCAGAGGAGCTGAAGGAGCTAAAAGAAGAGAAAGAGAAGTTACAGAAAGAACTGGAAGAGAGACGTGCTGAGTTTATTGAGAAAGCAAAAGAGATAATAGAAAAGATGCAGGGTAAGGAGCGCTCAGCAATAAAGGCAAAGCTACTTGAAGCAGAGATACCAAAGGAGTTAATTGATGAGTTGTTGCCTCTAGAAGAGGAGAAAAAGGTTTAGGTAACAAATCTTGTTTTTCTTGTGAGTCGATAAAACAAAAGTAGCAGGGGGAAAATCTCCAATCTGCCAAGAATCATAAGGCATATTAGTAATGTTTTGGCGAACATACCCAGGCTGAGGCCTGTTATGCTAAAGCCAACATTACCGAGTGCTGAGCTAACCAAGAACAGCGCTTCCACTGGTTTAAAACCCAAGCAAACAAACACGAATGTGGTTACACCCAGAATTAAAAAATAGGTAAATATGAAAATCAGCACATAAAGTAGCGTATCTTTCTCTATCTTTTTTTTGTTCACTTTTAACGGGATTATTGCATTTTTAGGTGCTATTATGTGCCTCAAATACCACCCTATTGATTTGAGAGCTACAAGCAACCTGTTGGCTTTAATCCCGCCTGCTGTTGAGCCGGCATTGCCTCCTGTTATCATTCCAAATATTATTAGCATTAGGAGAACAGGAGGGAAGAAGCTTAAATGTGGTAATTTTTGTCCGGTTGTAGTTAAAGCAGATACTACATAAAAAGCAGTTTCTGGTTTTGGCTTTATCAACATACCAATAGATATGAAAACAACTAAAGTGGATATGTAAAAGGATATGTAGCGCATAAAGTCCTTAATCATGCCCTTTAGCAGTTTGAAATGCACAAGAAAAGGAATTGCTCCGGTTAGCATTATCAAACACAGAACGAAAATTACTCTTGCAGAAAACTGCGCTATTATGTTATGGCTAGTGAAGCCGCCAGTTGATATGGCAGAGAATGCTAACACAATTGAATCGTAAGTGCCAATACCTGTAAGGAGAAGCAACAAGATACCAACTATTGTGAAGAACAGGTATATGCTGAAGAGTTTTGATATCATCTTGCTCAAGCTTGAATCAAACCTTTCTGTATAACCTTGCACTTCGAATAATCTGAAGTGCGTTTCGAGTTCTTCCTCTTCTTGAGCTATGGTCTCATTTTTTCTGGATATCTTTGTGATTATAAACAAGAACAAGAGTATAATGCCTAAGCCACCTATCCACAAGCTCTCAGCGTGCCAGAACAGAACGCTCAGCGGAGTGTGATAGGGCAAGCTGATTCCTGTTGTGGTAAAGCCCGAAACAGACACAAAAAGCGCCTCAAAGGGGTTGAAATTAAACAGTGTTAAGTAAGGTATTGACCCAAGCAGGCAGATTATAAGAAAGCTAACCACAGAGAGCAAGAAACTTTCGCCAAGCGACATTATACCTGTTTCAATCTCTTTCTGTCGTCTGGAAGTATAGAAATGGATGCTTAACCCCAAAATCAAGCTGAAAACAGAGCTGATTATAAACAAGCTCGGGTCCTCGTTATAATAGGCAGCTACTACCAGCGGCATAAGCTGGAATACAGAATAAACTTTCAGCACTTCACCAAGATAAGTAACAATCTTACTCATTGAAACAGCCTAGTAACTTTTTCCAAATCAGTGGTCTTAACTATTATAACAACTTTGTCATCCTTGGTCAATCGCGTCCTGTTAGTTGGAATGAAACTCAAGTTGCTTCTCTGTACCAGGCCAATCACCCCTTTTGGAAACTGGGTTGCCAGCATACCTTCTGCTTTGCTACCCTCGTTGACCTTTATTTCAATAATCTGATAATCTCCAGAACTGAGTATTGCTATTGTTCTGAAAGTGTCCTGTTCTATTAGGTCCTTTATTTTCTCAATTATTAGCTGAACTGTTTGAACTGTTACCATATAGTCCATACTCTTGAATAAACTTTCATTCTCGATAGAATTTACACGGGATATGATTTTTGGAACATTGAAGCTTTTGGCAATTTCACATACCATCAGGTTTGTTTTATCGTCGTTAGTTGCCGCTATTACCACATCTGCTTCCTCTATTTTTGCCTCTTTCATTGTTTCAACATTGGTGCCGTCCCTGTTGATTATCAGAGCGTTTGTCTTTTCTGCGATATCCTGGGCTGTTTCTGGGGTTTGCTCTATAAGAATAACAGAATGCCCTTCATTGGCGAGCACATTAGAAAGTGAACGGCCAGTATCTCCGCCACCTACAATTATTATCTTCATGATATAAACTTGTAAGCATTTAATATTTAAATTTTTGTTTAAATTTTCTGCATCTCTCCACTTTTAACCCTGTTTTTTTTGCCATTGCCTGGACTTTCTGTTTAAAGCCAGCCAGCCCCTTCCAATCAAGTAGTATCAACTTGGGTTTTGGCTGGCTTCTCTGGATAGCTTTTTCAAGCATCTCGTAATCGAGATTGCCAAGATTGTATTTCGGGCATATGTGTGCTACTGCAATACCTGGCAACAGCATAATTTTTGAGAAATAGGGCGCATAGTGGCCCCCACCTATACCTATTGCTGTTTTTAATTCCTCTGGTTTTTTCTCCAAACCAAAGACAATCGCCCTGGCAATTATACTTGCTGCATGTTTGTCTTGCCATTCTCTGGCAGTGGAGCCAAGTTCAATAAAGCAGCTGGGTGTGTTTGCTAAGTAGGGACCGTGATGTGTCACTTCCAGAGTGGGCTCGTATCCACTATTCTCTGCGAGCTTTACTATTTCCACGAACAGTAATTTTGTAATGGCTGCTGGCGCAATACACAGCTCTCTATCCTTACCCCCCAGTTCTGCCTTGCCCCAATTCCCTGGCACATGAACGCACAGAGCTTTTATCTCTTGTTGAGATTTGTGCGTGGTGGCAAATATTATGGCTTCTGCTTGTATATCTTTATCTATGTCCTCGCAGTGAATAGACTCCTTCTGGGTTGTGAACAGCAATATGTTACCGAACTCGTAAACAGGTTCGTTATCATATGTATTTGCTGTTCTCCTGAAGCAAAAATTACTTAGAAGCGCTTCTTTGATATTCAGCCCTGCAGGGTCCTTTCTTGAAACGATTACAGCGTACATCTGACATAAAAAACCACAGCTCATATAAAAAAACTACCCTAAACTATTTAAATCTTGAACTTTGTAACATGGGCAATGGTTATCGTGAGTCGTATTAATGAACTTGAGCAGAGGAGCATCAAGCTGGATAAAAAGGATGTCAAGATTATCTCTACTCTGCTACAGAATGCTCGTATACCTTACACAGAGCTTGCCAAGAAGGTAATGCTGTCCAAAGATGCGGTGAAATACAGGATAAACAGGTTGGTGAAGAAGGGCATTATTCTCGGTTTCTTTCCGATTGTTGACTTTGATATGCTTGGTTACGAACAGTATGTAATAAAGCTGTTGCTTGATGAATCAAGAAAGAAGAAACAGGCAGAGTTTCTTGAGAGCTTACAAAAGCATCCCAATGTTGTGCAGGTGCTTGAATTTAGCGATAGATGGGATGTGGAAGTGAGGTTGATTGCAAGAGATATTCATGAATTTGACAAAATAGAAACAGAGCTAACCAACCCCTATAGCTCTCTCATATTGCAGAAAGAGAAGAACATGGTGATAAGAAACCTGTTGAGTGATTTTTGTCCGAGGGATTTTATGGTCGAGCAGAGTTATCTTGAAAGGTTAAAAGCCCTCCCTTTCTTGGAAAAACAAAAATTCAAGCTGGACAAAAAAGGCCTATTGACGCTAAAAGAGCTTACTGAAAACTGTCGGCGCTCTACTTATGAGATTGCACCCAGCGTGTTTTTGAGTGCTGATTCAGTAAGTTTAAGAATCAAGAAGATGCTTGCTCAGGGCCTAATCTTCAAGTTTACTATAGCGCTGAACTATAGCATGCTCGGTTATCATCTCTATTCATTCGAAGCTGATATGAGCAATATTAACTTAGAGATAGAAAGGAAGTTATTGGACGCTTCTATAGAGTTTCCATATATTTTTGCAGCTAGAAAAATCCTGGGCTACTGGGATATTGTGATAAAGATAATGGTGAAGTCACCGATTGAGTTTCATACTACTGTTGAGCATATTAAATCTGTTTTCTCGCATATAATAAGGGACTACGAAACACTCATTGTGTTTAAAGAACATTGCTACAAGCCACTGCCTTACGCTGTGCTACAACAAAGTTTAAAAGCATAAATCTTTTGTCGCCAGATTATGGGAGAAGAATATCTAACCCAAGTTAAAGTACCGAAAGCTAGAATAGCTGTTGTTATAGGTAAAGGGGGTAGCACAAAAAGAGAGTTAGAGGAAGCAACAGGTTGTAAGCTTTATGTT
>CAYOTZ010000021.1:0-8300 GCA_964407035.1 uncultured Methanosarcinales archaeon
TACTCTCAAAAGAGCGCAAGATTCAACTGCTTAAGCAACACGGGGTATACGAAAAATACTTGGAATTGGAAAATGGAGCTAAAACTTAGTAACAGGTGCAACAATAGTTGCAAAGTATGTGACCATCTTGGCAAGTTGGCGCCAGAAGAGTTAACCACTGAGGCTGCTGTTAGAGCAATAAAATCAATGCGCAAGATTAGTGACGTTTTTGAGCTAACAGGCGGAGAACCCCTATTAAGAAAGGACATTCTTAGTTTGCTCAAGCTTGCTGAACAGCTTCGGTTTAGAAGGAAAATCTTGCACACGAATGCAAGGTTGTTAGCTAACTACAGTTTAGCCAAGGTTGTTGCTTCATTTGACTTCCAGATACTAGTCCCTTTCTTCAGCAGAAACCCAGAAGAGCATGATAGAGTAACCTCGACAAGAAACTCTTTTGTCGAGGCATTGCTCGGCATTTCTAATTTTAGGACTTTAGGAGGCAGAACTATTGTGAACCTTTTCATAACAGAAGAGAACATCAAGGACCTGACAAAAACAATCGATTATTTTTCAAAACTCGGTGTGAAGGGTTTTAGACTCACTATACTAACAGAACTTTACAAGCTTTTCAAACAGATAAAAAAGGCATGGGATTATTGTCAAACTAAAAAAGTAGAGATTGATTTTGAAAATTACAAAAGGGAGCTTAGCATACTGCTGAATCACATGGTTACGGGACCGATAGTAACTCAATTTGAGATTACAAATAAGTGCAATCACCAGTGCGTATTCTGTTATCACCATTCACCTCACCTGCTGGAGCCAGAAGATGATTACTTCAAGACACATTCTTACAATAAAGAACTCGTAAAGCGTTCAAAAGAGTGGCATAACAAGAAGCTTGAGTTTTCTTTACTTAAGAGATATGTGAGAGAAGCAGCTCAACTTGGTTGTAACTACATACAGTTAGGGGGTGGCGGTGAGCCAACAACCCACCCAGAACTGATGAATATGATACGCTACATAAAAGGTTTGGATTTAAAGGTGCAGATCTTTACGAATTTCACATTACCAACTCCAAGAATGATAAGCGAGATGGTTAAACTTAAAGTGGATGTGATTGAGATTAATGTTTCTGCTGCTCATGCTTCAACTTATTGCAAGATACACACTGTTGGAGAATCTGAATTCAAGCGCTTACTCGCGAACCTTGAGCTTATCAATGAATTAAAGGAGAAAAACAATGTGAAACTGCCGGAGCTAAGAATTATGAATCCAATCTGCTCGTTTAATTACAGAGAGATTGTTGATATGGTAGAGTTTGCTAATTTACACTGTGCCTCGGCTGTTTACTTCGCTCATTTGCAAACCACCCCGCTGACAGATTATCTGCTTTTGAACAAGACACAGGTCAAACTTGCCAATAAGTTGGTGAGAGAAGCGCTGAAAAAGGCTAAACATTACAACTTGAAAAACAACTTTGAACAATTTTTGGATATTCTTAACTATAAAGGCAGTGTTGAGGGTTCACACACAAAGGAGATTTATAATAGGGTTGGTTGCTTGATACCATTTTATGAAACTCAGATACATCTTGATGGTACAGTTGCCCCCTGTTGCTTACATCCGCCAATCTTCAGCATAGGGAATATGGACTTTAGTGAATTATGGAATTCAGATGCTTACAGAAAGCACCGTGCAAAGGTGTTATTACTATACCAACATAAAGAAAAGCCTTACCTTTGCAGAGGCTGTAGAATGTGTGTTTACCAACAAGACCTACAGAGGTTTTACAATAATCTTGAAAAACAAAAACTTGCTAAATTTTTAAAATGACTCTTGAAAAACCAAACAAGGCACAGCTTGCTTTGCTTAGCTCTATAGAGTTCCCCAATTCAGAGTGGGCAAAAGATATCATATGGCTAAAGAGGATGGATGCTGTGGCTAATCCAGATATGCAGAAGCGAGCTAATGAGTTGTACATAACAACGATAAAAAAGCACAATCTTTTTAGTAAAGAAAAGAGAAAATACAAGCTCATCTCAGCCCTGGACAATGTATGGGAATCACAAAGGTTGATTGAAAAAAATGAAAGATAAAGTAGTTGCCAAAAGAGTTAAGCAAGTAATCCTTGCTAAAAAGGAGGTAGGGCCTTTTAGAGTTGAACTATATCCAACTCGGAATTGCAACTTGAGTTGTATTTATTGTGATGTCCCTTCAAGACCTAATCTTAATGAATTGACTGATGATAAGTTGATTGAGCTAACACTGGACGCCATTAAACTTTGTGTGAGAGAATTTAGTATACTTAATGAAGGAGAGCCCTTAATAAGAAAACAACTCTGTATCTATTTGATGTGTCTTATAAAAAGGAAAGGTTGTTATAGTAGTTTGATTACTAACGGAACCTTACTATCTAATTTAGACATAAGAAAGATTGTAAGTATAAATTGGGACGAGGAGCTTATATTTAGCGTTGATTCTTATGATGAGAGAACCCAGGATAAAATAAGAGGAAAGAAAGGTAGTTTTAAGAGAATTGTGTCAGCAATACATTCCTTGAACAGATTTAAAAAGAAAATGGGTAAAGACAAACCAGAAATATACTTTAACACAGTTATCTCAACATACAATTATAGAAATCTTATTGCGTTTGTTAATAAGTTAGAAATTCAAGGCGTATACTTTGATTCACTTGTTGTTTATAGAGATTTCATGAGGGATTTATCATTAAGTGAAGAGCAGACTACTGAACTTATGAGAGATAAGCCTTTTCTTTTGAATTTACTTATAAGCTTTAATTTAAAGTCCAATCTTAAATACTTTCGAAATAAAGATGACTTAGTTAGTACTACCTCTAACAAAAAAACGAAACAATTTATGTGCTTGGCTCCTTGGTATCAAATTGTGATAATGCCTGACAGAAGTTACAAACCTTGTTGTAACTATTCTGGCGTGCTAGGGACAATTACAAACGCTTCATTGGAAGAAATTTGGCACAACAAAGAGTTCACACAACTGAGGAATAATTTATTAAATAATGGGAAATTAAAGTGTATGGACTACTGCACAGCACCAATGTAAAAACTTTAATTTAAAGCTTGAAAATGAACTCAAAAGACAGACCGTGTGCAGGGCCGTTCAAGACGCCAGCCATAATGTGGGACGGCACTCTAACTATTTGCTGCTTTGACGGTATGATGAACCTGAACTTGGGTAACCTGAAAGAGAAAAATTTCAATGAGCTCTGGTACGGTGAAAAGGTGAATGAAATACGACTAAAGCATATTCGCGGTGAGTTTGACAAGGTCTTAACAAGGTGGGGCTATCCAAAATGCCTACATTGCCGCGGCTACGACACTCCTCAAATTTCAGACGAAGAGGTTATTGCCTTTTTAAAAGCGATTGGCAAGGAAGAGGAGATTGAGCCGTACCTCAAGCGTGTTGGAGCTAAAAAGTAACTGAGGTGTTTGGTATTATAGCAAGAGTAGTAATTGGAGACAAGTGTAACAACAACTGCAGTATTTGTAGGTTTATGGACAAGAGGTCTAAACCTAAGGAGTTAATGCAAATAGAGCAGGAAATAAAGAATATAAATCAAGATGTGTATGATGCTTTGCTTTTATCAGGTGGGGAAGTGCTGCTAAGGGAAGACATATTCAATATAATAAAACTTGCTAACGCTTACAAATTCGCTCTTTATTTGGAAACTAACGGCAGAGTTCTGGCTCATGAAGAACTTGTTAATGAGTTAAAAAAGCATGGCATCAAGGGATTCTATGTTAATTTTTACAGTCATGAAAGTCGTTTGCATAATTACATAGCTGGCAACAAACACGCGTGGAAGGAAACAGTCGCAGGTATACAGAACCTGTTAAGCTATGGTTTTGATGTTATAATCAAGCTTGTTATTACAAAAGAGAACTACAAGCAGCTTGCTGAAACAATTGAATTCCTTTCTGAGTTGGGTGTTACTCAACTACAACTATATTTTCCAGAGTCAATTCCAGAAGAGTACACCTTGTTGGAAGAATTGGTGCCAAAAATACCAGAAGCTGTGCCTTTCATAAACCAGGCTTTGCTTAAGATGAACGAACTTGGCATAAAGTTGATTCCCAGAGAAACCCCCTTCTCTAAGATATTCTATCAGAGCAAATGGGTAAAGCACGGCAAGAAAACCAATACAAAGCAGGGCCATGTTTTGCTTTATGACAACAAAGTAAACTTTGACAAAAAACCCTTGGTTAGTGTTATAATCCCAACCTACAACCGAAGCAAAATCTTAAAGAACACTATTGTCTCGTTGTTCAATCAAAGCTTCCCCAAGGAGCTGTTTGAAGTAATAGTTGTAGATGATGGCAGCACTGACGATACACTTGATATGATTAAGGGCTTAAAACCACCTTTCAGGTTGAGATACTACCTGCAAGACGACCTTGGTTACGGCCCGGGCAGGGCAAGGAATATAGGCGCATTGTATGCTAATGGTGAGATACTATTGTTCTTGGATTCTGATGTAATATCAGACCCAAGGAATATAGAGGAGCATGTAAAAATACATCACGAATTCAAGAAAAAGCACAACCACGAGGTTGTTGTCATAGGCAAAAGGATAGACCTTCACAAAACTAAGTCGGCAGACGAAGCTCTAAGTCCTGAGGTTATTTTGAACAATTTCGATAGGATAAAGAGATTGCCAGCCCGAGTTGATTTGCGTGAGAGTTTCTATAAGTGGTGTGATGACAACCCTTCAGAATTCAAAGCGCCCTGGCACATGATTTACACAAATAATCTTTCGCTAAGAAAGCAGCACTATTTGGATGTTGGTATGATCGATGAGAGTTTTGTGTTCTGGAGTATAGAAGACCAAGAGCTTGGTTACAGGATGCAGTGGTTGCGTTTCGTGCTGAACAGCAGGGCTATTGGCTATCATCAGCATCATCCTTTAGTTTATGGCTCTACAGAAGCCAAGTTCAAAGCATTCAAGTATAATGCGAGAATATTCTATAAGAAGTTCCTTAATCCGCAGATATACGAAATGTACAAGCCTTGGATTCACAACAAGAGTTGTGTTGTTCAAATAAACAACGAAACAATAAACAACTGTATTGCCTACAAATTCATGGGTATGAAGCCAGACAAGCAGAAAACAGTTAGCGAGATAAAGCAGGAGCTGGAGTTATACGCGCGAGAAGGCGATAAGAATTTGAAGCTCATTGGCGGAAATCCCTTGTTGCATCCTAAAATAAATGAAATACTTCAGCTAGCCAAACAACTTTTTGAGCGTATTACCATAGAAACAGAAGCAGAATCTCTCACAGAATTAAAGAAAATAATTGACATTAGCCGGCTCGGTGTAAACTCTTTTGTTTTTATGCTTGGTGGTTACAAGGCATACCAACACGACGCATTAATGAACAGCAAGGGCTCTTTTGAAGCTGTGCTAAAAGCTATAAAGAACATGGTTGTTTTGAATCAGAACTTTTCTGTGAAGTTGTTGATTACAAAGCAAAACTATCCCTTTGTTGAGGATGCTGTTATATTACTTAAGAGATTGGGTGTGAAGAGTATAGAGCTGAACGTACCGCTCTGTTATAGTGATAGCTCTATGTTGTTTTCTGAGTCGAGCATACCGCTTTCCTCAATTATATACTATCACATCTACATGGGACTAAGAACAGCGAAAGAGAACAATATGAACATAAGCACAATAAATGTCTATTCTGATTTTCTTGGTCTTCACACCAATATATTCTTGCGATTGTTCGAGCTTTTCGGTAAGCCAGTAGCTACCAGTATGAGCGAGTTAAGATGAGGGTTCTTTTTTATGCAATTGATGGCGTAGGACTAGGGCATATAAACCGACTTGTTTGTATAGCTAACGAGCTTAAAAGGCTTGATGATAAAGCTAGAGTGCTCTTTGTTACCAATTCAAACTTCTTAGATTTCTTTTACAGGTATAAATTGCGGTTTGTTAAATTACCGAATGATTATGATAATGTGCTCAGCTCGCCAGACGATTTTGATTATGCAATCCCAAAGCATTCGAATCTTAGTATTCTGAGCAGTATTGTGGAGGGTTTTAAGCCAGATAGTGTTGTGTTTGACACCCATTTTCCAGAGGAATTTCTTATTGAATGCAAGCAAAGTGGAATAGCTACGAATTTGATACTAAGGGAATATGACAAGCAATTCATTGAGAGGTTCGTGCATGAAGGTGTTGTTAAGTATCTTGATAAGATATTTGTGGCATCTAACCAGACAGAACTTCCTCAAATATATACAGCTGTTGGTCCTATTGTGCGGAAAGAAAAATACAAGGCAGATATTAAAAGCAAATATGACATCCAGGCCGGTAAGTTTAATGTGCTGATAACAGCTGGTGGTGGTGGTTATCCTGCGGAAGCTGGACGGTTTCTTCAAGCAGGTATTAATGCATGTGCTGGACTCAAAAACAAAAATTTGAATATAATTGTAGTAGCAGGGCCCTTGTTCAGACAGTTCAGTGAGCTAAAGAGAGTAAAAGGCTTGAGATTGGTGAACTATGAACCTTGGCTAATCTCACTAATGCAATCTGTGGACTTGGTGATAACTCAAGCTGGCTACAACACCTGTAATGAAATTCTGTATTACAAAGTTCCAGCTGTTGTGTTGCCAGTGCACCGAGATACAGAAGACCAGAAAGCGAGAGCTTATCAGCTAGCAAAAAAGGGATTCTGTATGACGCTCCTAGCCTGGAATGAACAGAAATTAAAGAACATGTTGACTAAACTACTAGCCAATAGAGCTATTCTTCGTGAAATCAAAAGTAATCTGAACAAGTTGAAGCTGAAAAACGGCGCTTTTATTGTTGCCAAGAGTTTGTTAGCTAATGCAAAGCCAATCCTGGAACTTAACAATCAGAGTATGACAGATGTGGTGATTGCACTACGTAATAAGCCAACAAATTTGTTAAAGCTAAAAAACTTTAATGCAAGGCGTTTGGTGCTTGTGCTCGCTTATCTAAAAGAGTCAGGTTATAACAGCATTTACATAATATGTGACAAGCCCATTGGCAAGGAGGAGCTTCTCAAGTTATCGAGCTATCCTCTGGTTTATGTTATTGATGTTACAAGTTTAAGCAGATTCAGAGAACTAATGGTTATGTTGAAGCATTTAAAAGAGCTACATTTACCTTTTATGGTTAGAATCTTCCCAACAAGTAAAGGGTTTGACGAGATTGTTTCTGAGCTCATAAAGCTGAGAGCGTATGTGGTGCAGATAATTACAGATAACGAAAATAGCGAATTGATTAAATTGGTAAACAAGAGATTCGCCAAAGAAAATAGCTTAATGGACATATCCTTACGTACCAGTGAACAATTCTTACCGGAAAAGGCATATATAATAGATAAAGAGATTGTAGAGCTTGTAAATGAGATTAAGGCGAAGCAATCAGCTTTAAAAAGAGAACTCCAAAAAGCTGGTATAATAAGTAATGTAAAGCTTCTCGAGCAAGAGATAGAACACCTGGCTGGTTTGGTTAAACCGAGAGAGCAAGACAGAGTAGAGGAATTAGAAACAAAAAGGTTTCAGATTTTAATAAAGCATAGGGTGGCTGAAAAAATTACAGGATTAGAGGGAGAAATTAAAAAACAACAAAGCACAGCAGAACGCCTGTTTAATTCGCAGCTCAAGTTGCTCTACGAAAAGCTTGATTCTTTGTTCTATCAACGCTATTTGTTGCTGAAAAACTCAAACTTAGTTGATAGTTTGAAAGGTCTTGAGGAAAAATTAGTGGCTATTGAAAGCAAAAATTCCCAGTTATGGCAGGATTACAAGCGTCTGGAGGATGAATTAAGAGATGTAAAAAAGCAAAAATCTAATATGCTATGTAATAACGAGCACTGCTTGAAAATCTCGAAGCTCGAAGATGAGCTTCAGAAAATCTCAAAAAGAAAAGATTGTGTATGGAATGAATTACAGCAAATTGAGGGGCTAATCAGCGATTTGACTAATGAGAGAGAAACAGAACTTAAAAAGTTAAGCAGTTGGCGCAAAGTTGTAAAACTAAAACAAAAGCTTAGCGAGTTGGATAAGAAATTCAACAGCATCATAAAAAGTGAGTTTGAACCTGTGCGTAAGAGAATAAACATTCTCCAATCAAAACAGCGAGGCAGAGAATATCAACAGTTACTCAAGCAGCTAATTGCAAAACGGGATAAAATATGGCAAGACAAGCTAGCTGCCATGGAGCTTGAAAAGGATATAGTAAGCTATAGGATAGAGCAGCTGTGCAATCAAGACAAGATTAAGTTTGTGTTGAATAAATTTAATCCCAA
>CAYOTZ010000022.1:0-7911 GCA_964407035.1 uncultured Methanosarcinales archaeon
CCAGAGGTAGCGCTTTAATGCTCCAGGTATTCTGCACAACCGAGTTTTCTTGTCTATACAACGGACGCGCATCCTTGCCGCACCCAATCGTTTTTCAACTATGCCAATCGTCTCATTACCACGGGGCAATCTTATCCTGATTACATCCTCGCCGCTGTCTTGCTCGCTCATTATTTCAGACAGAAACCATCTGACTTTATAAAATTTTGGATTTGTGAATTAACTATATTTCTGGTAAAATTAACCATGGTATTAAAAAGCTTGCTTGCACATTTCGCTGAGATGGCAATTCCTGCACAATGGCTTCTTTCTGCAGTAGCGTTTGGCATGCTCTACAAGCAATGCGTGGAACTCATTGTAAAGCTCGTGTCTTCTTGGCAGTTCCTTATGAAACAACTCCTGAACCTTGCTATAGCTTGCGCTAGCTCCTAACAAACCCAATCTTTTAAGTATTCTTTTAGTATAGGCGTCCACAACAAAATATGGCTTGTGATGAGCGTACAACAGTATAGAATCAACTGTTTCGTCACCAAGCCCCCATATCTTTAGCAGATTCTCCCTTGTCGGTTTACCTCTGAAGCTCAGAAATGCCCTGACTTTCTTGGCTTTCTGATTGTAGTAACCGCTGCTTTTAATAATCTCAGCCAATCTTGCCAGCGGCAGTTTTAGCAGCTTCTCTCTATCCAGAAGCCCTTGATTTATGATATTCAAAAGGCAAAGCTCAACATTCTTCCATGCAGTATTCTGTGTCAGAATTGCACCAAGAGTTATCTCTAACCTTTGTTGCTCTGTTTCTGGATAGCCATATAGCTTTGGATGATAACCGCGGCTGTCAAAGCCATCTCTTTTCGCCATGCTGACAATCGGCCACCAGCCCTGGTAACCATAAGTAGATAATAGTTTTTTATATATTCTAATTAAACTGGCTTTCATAGGTCTGTGTTTGAAGCAACTAATTTATTATTTTTTTGCTAGTCAAAGAGCTATGCCAGATATCATAAAGAAAACTCCAAAACAAGGAAAAAGAAAATATCCATAGGTATTCTTCAATAGGAATCCCAGCTATAAGCAAACCGCTGAGATTTGCAAAATTATAGCTGGCAGGCAGTTCAGGAAAAGAATACCATACAATCAAATAGGCAATAGAATAGAGCAGTGTGTTAAGCAAAGCAGAAGTTACAAGCTTAATGCGTATTCTTGCTGCTTGCTAGGTAATCAGGATTCCTGTTAACAGCATAGAGGCAACTGCATAATACATTATATTTATTTTCAAAGGGCTGAAAAAGTAAATTGTGAAGAACAAAGGAACTATAAAACTGATAAGGGGATTAACACCAGGCGTGTTGTACAACCTATTTTTAAAGATAACCTGATACAAAACAGCTGTAACCCCGCCAAGAAAGAAGCAGAAGAGTATACTTCCTAAATAAACTTCTTTTAATAAAAGTATTGTCTGAAACTTTGGTGTCCAGTATTCAGGTATAAATAACATCTCGCTGAAACCTAATAGAGCAGCTAATAAACTTGCAATGACAAGTTTTTTTCTCAGGTCTTGCCTCAGTGCAAAGAATATCAACCAGATAAAGAAATAAACACCTACTCCAATCATATAGACGTAAGCCATTCTTTCACAATACAGGAGGATTTATTTATATTTTTGCTAAAAATTTTGTTTCTAAGCTTTAAAAAAAGGACAAGCTAACATGAAATGTAATGTAAACTTCTTTCTCTTTGGAATACCTTTTTTAACAACAAACCAAAAGGTTTATAAACAGCTACTGGTAAGCTAATTTTCTTGGGTGTATCCTTATGGATGACCTATTTGGAAAGCTTGTGGATATATGCACAAGCACCCTAGCCAGCCCAAATGTGGTTTTTCAGACAAAAGGGCTTCCTAGGACTAATAAAGAAGAAAGCCAAGAGCTGGAAGGTTTTTTAGGGATGTTTTTCCCTGATACTGAGCTGTTCTTGTTTGATAGTAGCACTCAAAGTTTGCTTAGGATAGTGGATACTACAAAAATTGCACCGAGAAATATTGAGTTCTATCTTGTTTCCACGAGATATGGGTTGCCTAATTCCTTGAAATACTTCTTGTAAAACAAAAACTTTAAATATTGAACAGTTTCAGGAAATCTAAAAGAGTGATAATAATGTTTATGACCATATTTTGGTTTGTTTTAATTCTCGTTCTGCTTTTCATAATTTTTTTCTTCATAACCCACAGCATACTGAAGGCACTCTCATTTGCTGTTTCTATTGCCATCATTGTAAGCATAGTGCTGGGCTTGCTCATAGTCTATGACGCTTTCCAGTTCCAGAACAAAGCAATGAGTGAACCGATGGTATTTTCTCTTGAATCTGGCGGCAGCACAGTTACAGGTTTTGTTGTTTCAATTGGTAATTCTAACAGTTCTGAGTTTCTATCTCAGGATGAGATAAACTTTCTGAATGCAGGAGATTATGATGCTCTGCTAAACAAGTATTACAAAATATGGATAATTGACATGGCAATTTTTGACGATTTAAAAACAGAGAACTTTATGATTCTGGGAAAAAATCTTTCTAAGCAGCAGGTTCGTGAGCTTTTGCTGTCCCATGAGCTTGCTCTAAAGCTTAATCTTACTAACACAGATGAGGAAATAAAGGCTTATCTGCTACAAGCTACAATTATTAATGATTTATTCAAGAACCCTGTGTTGCTTTTTGATGAATACAAAAAGGGTAATATAAGGATTTACAAAGAGACTCTTATGTTCAAGTTCTTCAAGATAATTCCGCTTAACTATATAAAAAAGGCGTTTGTTAGCACTGTATCAAGGATTAAGAGGGGCGAGCAAGATGTCATTTCTAAAAAAGCTTAAGTTCTGGCAGCACGATGAAACAGCTCTCGGTGATTTGAAGCTGGATGAGCCACTACCTGGCAGCACAGCCATAACACCAGAGGATAAGCCATTACCGACCTTTGAGCAGAGTATGGGAATGCAGCCAACAAACCAACCAATGATGCAGCCATCCTCGCCAGTGTCCTTAGCTACACTGGAGCAGGAACTTCGACTATTGACATCCAAAGTTGAGACATTGATAGCTAAGATGGACAATATGAATCAGCGCATAGCAAACCTCGAGAGAATAGCTTCTGAGGCACAAAGGTGAAGGCAAGCAGTTTTTTCTCAATATGTTTCATCGTAGTGCTGTTTGACCAAATAACAAAAATAATTATTAAAGCATTTAGGCCACATCTTTTTTTGATAAACTATATAGAGAACACAGGCGCTGCGTTTGGGTTGTTCAGAGGCAATAACTTTTTTTTAACTATAATTTCTGTTGTAGTCGTCCTGGTGATTCTTTTACAGGTAAAGAACATCATTAAAGACAGGGCTGCTTGGAGTTACGCACTTGTGCTAGGTGGCTTGCTCGGTAATCTGATAGACAGGTTGGCTTACGGATTTGTAGTGGACTTCATTGACCTGCAATTCTGGCCTGTGTTTAATATAGCAGATTCTGCGTTGACTCTTGGAGTTTTGGGCATAATAGCATATTCCTTTATTAAACTTGCTTAATCCATCTCCTCGCTATTTCTTCAGCTATTCTCGTATCATAAATATAGCCCTTTGAGTATAGCTTTCTCTTAACTCTTTCAAAAAGTTTGAGCTTATCTGCAGAGTCCATTTCCACCCCTTGAATATTCATAAACTTAATCTTTTATAAATGTTGTTGTAACCAAACTTCCGTATCTCTGTACTTGAAAAATCGAATTTGGCCAAACCTCACATGAAAACTGTTTGACAGTCCGCATCTTAAAAGCAATAAATAAGCAGCAGAAGCGAGCCCTGTAATGCCAAGCATTTCAGGATAGCCAGAGTAAACACCTACAATTCCGATTATCAACCCAGAAGCGCCGATGGCTATTCTAGTTCTCTTACTTTCTGTGTAAGAGTCAATTATATCCTCAATTGTTATTTCTTTTTCAGGATTCTGAACAGTGACTATATCCCACTTGTTTGCTCTGGTTTGCAGTAATAGAATACTCAGCTTAGAGTTCTTTAGAAGTATATGCTGGCTCTGGAAATAAGGTTCGTAACCCTGTTCAATAAGAGCATTGTAAACCTGATTTATTTTTGGGGTTGTGAGCATTAATCACACCGGTTTTACACACCATTGAATTTCTCGTGATAAACAGGTTCCAATGGTAGGTAATGCCAGAGTTCAAAATACTTCTTCAGAGTGCCGTACAACCTGAATGCATCCCCTTTTAGCTCTGCTTTATGGCCCTCCAGATTGTTCTTCATCCACCTTGTTTTGAATACATCCTCAAACCTTCTTAGCAAGAAATTTTTCTTGAAGTAACTCTTAAAATCCACTTCAACCCAAGCATTTATGAAAAGATTTATTTCGCCATATTGCGCCTTTATCCTCTTGTTCTCTTTCATAACTTCGGCGTCCTTTATAGCGAGGCCCAAATAATCAATGTCCAAGTGATATTTGACAAAACCAGAGCCCTGAGGTATGCGGAAAGTACGCCACCAGATCCTGTAATGCCTCAGGTCACCATGGCGCTGTTCCTCATAGTTTTTCTCAATCCTTTTCTCACCTCTATCCTCATCCTTATAATTATTGTCCATTAGCCATTCATAAACAAGGAAATAGAGTGTCTTAAAAATAAAATAGTCCCTATAGTTTATCTGGAGAGTGGGTATTGATATTTTTTCGGACATCTTTTTTAACTATTCTCTCCAATAACTATAAAAATTTTTCTAAAACATGTTACCCAAAAATTTAAATAATAATGTTACAGCTCTTTGTGTTATGAAGTTAGGGGTGGTTGGCAAGCCGAATGTGGGCAAAAGCACATTCTTCAAGGCGCTTACGCTGGCGCCTGTGGAGATAGCAAACTATCCTTTTGTAACAATAAAGCCGAATAAGGGCTTTGGTCATGTAAGCTTGGAGTGTCCTGAAACAAAGTTCAAGCTGAAATGCCAGCCAAAGCACGGGTTCTGTATTCGAGGAGTTAGGTTTGTGCCTGTTGAGCTGATTGATGTTGCTGGATTAGTTCCAGGAGCACATCAGGGCAAGGGCCTTGGCAACGAGTTCCTTGACGACCTGCGCGAGGCAGACGCTCTCATTCATGTAGTTGATGTTTCTGGTTCTACTAACGAGAAAGGGGAACCAATCCCAGCTAAGAGCTATGACCCTGCTAGCGACATCATATTTTTGGAGAACGAGCTTGACATGTGGATTTTTGGCATACTCAAGCGCGGCTGGGAGAGATTTGCAAGGAAAGTCCAGCAGGAGCATTTGGAGCTTGTTCAAGCCTTGTTAAAACAACTTTCAGGGCTAAAGATTACTGTAGAAGTAATAAAGTCAAGTTTGGAGGAAGTAGGTGCTCTAAAGATTCCGATAACCGAATGGGATGATGAACTTTTAAAGAAAATCGCCACTAAGTTGCGTGAGAGCTCTAAACCAATGATAATAGCTGCGAACAAATTGGACGTGCCCGGCGCTGTTGATAACCTAAACGCGCTAAAACAGCGTTTTCCTAAAAAGCTAATAATTGGCTGCAGTGCAGAGTGTGAGCTGGCTTTAAAAGAAGCAGCCCTTCATAGTATTATCCAGTACCTGCCTGGCTCGTCTGAATTTGAACTTAAGGCAGCTGAAAGACTCACTGAAAAGCAAAGCAAAGCACTTGGATTTATAAAGGATTTCTTGACAAAATTCAAATCAACAGGCGTGCAGGAAGTTTTAAACACTCTTGTGTTTGAACTTCTTGGTTATATTGCAGTTTTTCCTGTTGCTAATTCCAAGCTTCAGGATAAGGATGGCAATGTGCTGCCTGATTGTTATTTAGTGCATAAGGATACCATAGCATTGGAGTTTGCAGCCATTGTGCATTCTGATTTTGCAAAAAACTTCATCAAGGCAAAAAACATTCTGAACGGCAAGATAATAGGCAAAGAGCACAAGCTGAACCACGGGGATGTTATTGAGATAATTACTTCGTGAGAATGTTTGGTATTAGGAAAGAGAAGATATAAGAAAGCTTGAGGATTTTATCAGCTCTTTTTCTTGAATACCTCTGGTAGGTCTATGACATATTTGCCTTCTGCAATCTTATAAATCAAGGGCTCGTTCTTGAACAGATGCACTAAGTCAATCTCATATTTACCTGGCTTTAGCACCCGTATGCTCTCAAAGTCAAGCACAACAGGCTTTTTTTCTTTTCTTTTGGCACCGACAAGATCCAGAACATCCTTTTCTATCTCTTCAACTTCCTTTTTTGTAAGCTTGGAAGTTAGTTTTTCCGACTCTTCAAGATGCTCTTTCTTGATATAGAAAAAAAGCTTGCCACCACACACAGGGCAACCCTGTAGCACTACCTTGTCACCATCTTTGTACAGTTTTCCGCATCTTACGCACCTGTGTGGCATTCTATTTTTTCTTTTTTGGCTCCTTGGTAAGAAGCTCTATTTTGTTCGGGTCTTTTTTTATTTCCTTTATTACAGTTGCAGGACCGATGATAGTCAAACCCTGCCTGTCACGGAGCAATAGATTAATCAACTCTTCTTTTAACTTGGCAAAAAAGGCAATCTCTTTTTTCGGCCCAGGTGTTAGCTCAGCAATTTCTATACCTCTAAACCTTGTGCTAATCTCTTCCATTACTTTCTTAATAAGGTCTGCTTCTTCTGTTTTCTTGAGTTTGCCCTCCAGCAGTATTATCTTGTCCTCTTTCACAATATCAACGAGGAGCTTTATTTTCTCATTGGTGCTCAATCCCTCAATTTCTGTGCGCGGTATGAACCTCAAGGTTAACATTTTCAATCAAGCAATTTGAAGAGTTCTGAGTAAAATTCTTCCATATTGTTGCCATACTTAGCTGATATACCAACAACAGGGTATTGTGGGAATGCTTCCTTTATAAGCTCAACATTGCTGCGCTTTAAGTCAATTTTGTTGGCTGCGATAAGCACAGGTATGTTTCTTGCAGCGAGATTGCCCACTATAGTAATATTAACCTGGTCATAAGGGTCTTTGGTGCTGTCAAGCACCACAACTACTGCGTCAACCTCATCTAGCCACTTTATTGCAGAGATAACGCCCTTTGTTGCTTCTTTTGCCCTCTTTTTTGCTTCTTCTTTGCTGAGCCCGACCTTCATAAAGTCCTCAAAGTCAATCTTGGTGGCAATTCCTGGCGTGTCAACAAGGTTGAATGTAAGTTCCTTATTACCCGACTTCACCTGAATCTGCTCTTTAATCTGTATTTCCCTTGTTTCATGAGGCACTCTGGATACTGTGCCGAGTTCTTCACCGAGCCAGTCCATGCAAATCTTGTTAGCCAGTGTTGTTTTGCCGCCGTTTGGGGGGCCATAAAGTCCCAACTTCAGCTCCTTTTTTTTTTTGAATAGGTTCTTGAAGAAACGATTGATAAATCTTTGAAATATGTTTGGCATGTTTAAACCACGATGAATACCCTGTATAAATAGTTTTTGGTTAACCCTTTTCTAAGGCCTTTTCAGCATGTTTGAGCAAGCTGTCTACTGCCTCAAATATATTCCTACCTGTCTGCTCTACATTAGCGCTCCCTTTTTCCATTTCTAAAGCTGCCTTTAGCTCGTATTGATCACTACCTATGGTTTTCAGAACAATCTTTATCCCCTTAAACCCTTTGTAATGGTCACTGAATTTTCGCACATAGTTACCTATTATCTTTTTCAGAATTACCATGCTCCTTGGATCAACCTCTTTGAAACCTGTCAGCTCTATATTCCCGCCGAGCGTTATAGTATCATCTACCATAAGCTTGTTATGAATAAAAAACTATTTATATTTTTTGGTGCAATTGGTTTTGTTAAGTTTTTGTCGTTGGGGATATGTAATCAAGAGAGATTCTTGCGTTAGCGAAAATCCAAACAAGGT
>CAYOTZ010000023.1:0-7910 GCA_964407035.1 uncultured Methanosarcinales archaeon
AGTATAATGTGTGAGTTGATCTTAGCTATTCCTAATGATAGCTGCTTTTCTGCTATCATGTTTATAGCAGAAGCCAACTCCTGATATAAACTAAACAGCTTTTGTTGAAGTGGTATTAGGATTTCTGTGTGGCTCCTTGGTATATTTCTGTAATGCTCAAGTAAGTCCTCGTAGAGCTCTTTTGCTTTCAGTACAACTCCTTTGTTGACCAGGTTTCTACACCTTGAAATCTCTTGATCTATTTCAGCAACCAGCTTGTTCAGCGTCTTTCTCAGTGTGGCTCTCTTTAACTTGGAAAGTTTTTCATATACTATCATTAAGTATGTCTTAAAAGTGTTTCTTATTGGTGCGTGAATCTTCGGCAGTTTGTTGAACAGCTCAACTGCCCTATTGTAGCTTGCTATTGCCTCGTTAAACTGCTTCAGATGTAAGAGCTCTTTTATTCTAGCAAGTTCCTCTTTAAGCTGCAGTGCTATTCTTTTGAACTCTGTTTCGAGCTTTACCTCTCTTGCTGAGTTGATACTCTTGTACAGGTTGAGGATTTCATTGCTCAGTTCTATTCTCTTTTTCACAAAACCCTTTGGCAGTTCTAAGTAGAGTTCTTTCACTGAGTTGAAGCTCCTTACTGCTTCTTCTAGCTTCCCTCTCTCAAAATAGTGCTTGGCAGTAGCAAGTAAATGCTTGATTTTGGCAACCTTCTTCTCTGTATCTTTCTCAGCGAGTTTTGCCTTGCCTTGGGTGAGGTCTTTTTTTAGTTTTTCAAGCTCTCTCTTTAGGAATAATTCCTGCTTATCAAACTCGCTTGGTAATTTTTGATAGGCAGCTTCCAGCATCTTGAGAAGCTCAGTTGCACTTTCATAGTCTCTCTCTCTTATTTTGGCGTAAATCTCTTGTTTTATCTTCTGTAGTTCTTCTTTTGAAGCGAGTTTTCCAAGCTCTATGCTAACAGTTACTCCTTCTCTTGTTAGCTCTCTCAATATCCCTTCTAAATGTTTCTCTACTTTCTCTAATTCCCCTTTTGCCTCTTTGGTTTTCTTTGCGCTTAGCTCTTTGAGTGCGTACCCAAATTCTCTTGTTACCCTATCAAGCTCTGTATTGAGCTGCTTTACCCTTCCAGGTTTCAACTTGCTGGATTCCTTCATAAGTTGCTTGATATGGTCTATGAGTTTTGGAACTTTGTCTCTCATTAAGTAATACTCACCTGATTTTAGCCCTATTTTTATCCTGTAGAGTTCTTCTTTTATGCTTTTTATAAGATTGAGAAGCTTCTCCTGTTTCTTCTTCTGTTCATCATAAGAGAACTCTATCTCTGGAAGTTGCTCTTTTTCCTCTTTTGGGCATAAGTAAGGAGTTGTAAACTTGTATTTCAAGCTTAACAAACCTTCTTCTTCAAAGAAATTCGCATAGCTTTCTACTGTTTTTAACGGCATATTAAACTCTTTTGAAATCTCATCTAACGAAACCTCCCCCCTCTCTTGAACAAAGTTTAAAATACTATCAGCTTCTGTGGTTACAGTTTTTTGTTCTTTGGGCATCTGGTTCGTTTTTATTTTCCTCTATTAATAAAATTTGTTAATGACTTTAGAATAGTTAACAAACAAAAGTGAAACTTTATAAAAGATGTAAGAGTTGTTTGTTCCATGGACTCAGAATCAGTACTTCCGAAACTAACAGAGCAAAACAATAAAGCTTTAGTGAACACTGGCAATGCTGCCATATTTATAGCCCTATTTCATTCACAACAGCTCGGCTTTAACAGGGTGATAATACCAAAAGATGGTGGTTGGTTTTCCTATAAGTATTATCCAAAACTGCTTGGTATGGAGGTTGTGAAAGCACCTACTGACTGGGCTAAGCTTAACCCAGAACAACTCAATAAACTGGCTAAAGCTGGTTCAGTTCTGCTCTATTCTGTAATATCTGGCTATTTTGTCCTGAACAATACAAAGCAAATAGCTGAAGTAATGCACAAGAGTAAATGCTTGGTGATAGCTGATGTTTCAGCTTCTATTGGTTTGATAAAATTGGACAAACAAGAAGCAGATTTTGAGGTTTGTAGCTTTGGTGATAACAAGCCACTTGCTGTTGGCTATGGCGGATTCATTGCAACCAAATTTGAATTGAACAAAAATCTGCTAAAAGCGTTTAAGTTTCCAGAGATGCTAAAAGAGAAGCTGATAGCTACTGTTGGTAACTTGAAAAATTCATGGCAAAAAATGCTTGAAACAAGAGCTGAGCTAATTGATAAGTTGGCTAAGTACTGTGAGATTGCTCATAAAGGAAGCTTAGGCGTAAATATAGTGGTAAAGGGCTGGGATGCACAAGCAGTTACCTTTTGTAAGCAACAAAGCTTGCCTTATCTTAAGTGCCCAAGATACCATAGAGTGAACAAAAAGGCAATAAGTATAGAGCTAAAAACATTGTTTAGCACCAATCCAGAAAGCTTTAAATAATATTTGTCAATAAATAAAGGGCTTAGAGGTGGCTGATTTGAATCCGATAAAGAAGGTTAAAGACAAGAAGATTGACAATTTTGTTCGAAGGTTCTTTGTTAGATACGGGCTAGGTGAGTTTGAAAAAAAGCCGATAAAGATTCAAGTTAGTGCCAATGGCGTTAAGATTGCAGCAGGTTTTGAATATGTGAATCCATTCCACCTTTTCCTATCCAAGCTTGTTTCTGGCAAACTTGCTTGTCATGGTAACATTATAAGCTTGAGAAAACGAGACGAAGAGCTAAAAAATTTTGGTATAGAAGTAGAAATTGAGAAAGTGAGGGGCAGGAACACTTTTAAGCATATAATTGATCAAGAAATCGATGCAAGTGACTATAAGAAGCTCGTTGTGGAGTTCTACAACAGCTTTATTATGCTGAACATTGATGCTGACCAAGGTAGGTTACTCCGACTTAAGAGCTTGGTACCGCCCAAGATTACAACCCAGGTACCTGGATTTGTTACTTTGATTCTCCCGATAGATGATTTGAATTTGGTCAAAAGCGAATTCCTCTTTGACATACCAGAACAAGAGCTTACTAACTTCAAAAGGGCTGAGATAAATCACAAGTACATTATTGAGGATATTGAGATTCCTCACCAGTTCCAATCTGAGCCTGAGATGGCACGCTTGATGGCAAAGAGAAAAGGCAAGATACTACGCAAGGTGAAGATTGACGGCAAAGCTTTCGATTCTGAGATTGATCTGGAGGCGTGATAATGAAGACGCGTATTTTGGTAACATCGGCATTACCTTACGTGAACAATGTGCCGCATTTGGGTAATCTTGTTTGTGTTATTAGTGCTGATGTTTTTACAAGGTATTTAAGGTTAAAAGGAGTTAATGTGATTTATGTTCTTGGCACAGACGAGCACGGCACTACGACAGAAACAAGAGCAATCAAAGAGGGCTTAACACCAAAAGAAATCTGTGATAAGTATGCTAAATTACACAAGGAGATATATGATTGGTTCCTCTGCAGCCCTGACTGCTGGGGCCGCTCATCATCAAAGGTAAATGCAGAACTTACTCAGAAGATATTCCTCAAGCTGCACAAAAATGGCTACATCTTTGAGCAGGAAGTGGAGCAAGCATACTGCGAACACTGCCAAAGGTTTCTCTCAGACAGGTACATTCGTGGCGAGTGTCCCTACTGCGGTTACCAGAATGCACGTGGCGACCAGTGCGAGAAGTGCAGCAAACTTCTTGAACCGAAACAGCTGATAACTCCTGTGTGCGACATCTGTGGCAACCCGCCTATTTTTAAAAAATCAAAGCATCTCTTTATTGATCTTCCGAAGCTCGAGCCGAAACTCAGAGTTTGGATAAAAGAAAACGAGCAGGTATGGAGTGTTAATGCCCGAACTATGACTCAAGGATGGCTGAAAGAAGGGCTCCAGCCGAGATGTATAACAAGAGATTTGAAATGGGGTATTCCTGTTCCTATTGAAGGTTACGAGGGTAAGGTTTTCTACTCTTGGTTTGATGCGCCTATAGCTTATATTGGAATCACTAAAGAGAACAGAGATGACTGGGAGCTCTGGTGGAAAAACCCTAAAGGAACAGAGCTTGTGCAGTTTATGGGAAAGGACAATATTCCGTTTCATACCATACTGTTTCCTGCTTCTCTCATAGGTACACATGAGAACTGGACTTTGCTTAATAGGATTTCTGTGAATGAGTACCTTAACTACGAGGGTGGAATGTTCTCTAAATCCCAGCATAAGGGAGTGTTTGGTGATGACGCCATTACTACGGGTATAGCTCCTGATGTTTACAGGTATTATTTGATGGTGAACAGACCTGAAAAATCAGACACAGAGTTCTCGTGGCGCGACTTTCAACAGAAAAACAACCATGAGCTTGTTGATAACCTTGGTAATCTTATTTATAGGGTTGTTTCCTTCATGAACAGGTTCTACAATGCTATTCTGCCGAATTTGGTTACGCCTCTATCAGAGCAAGAGCAATCCTTTAGAGAGCAATGGCTAAATGCTATTGAAAGAGTAACAAGGCTCATGGAAGGTATCGAGTTAAAGAAGGGGCTTCGGGAGATAATGGAGTTATCCAAACTTGGCAATAAATTTTTTCAGGATGCTCAACCTTGGCATACTATAAAGAGCCAACCACGAATAGCTAACAATACCTTGGTGCTTCTCACCAACTTAGTAAAGGACCTGGCTATCCTGGTAGAGCCGTTCATGCCCCGTGTTTCTCAGCTCACTTTGAAACAGTTGAACTTCACCAAGCTGAACTGGGATGAGCTTGGTAAGCTAAGCTTAGGCGAGAATCATAAATTGGGTCCGCCGTCTGCGATTTTCAATAAGCTTGATGAAGCCACTGTGGCTGAGCTTGAAGCCAAGTTCTCCGGCAAGAAAGCGAGCAAGCATAATCCGCTATCAGTAGAGAAGCTTGAGCTAAGAGTAGCTGAAGTCATCAAGGCAGAACAGCATCCCAACGCTGACAAGCTTTTGGTACTAAAACTTTCCTTAGGTGGGGAAGAAAGGCAGATTGTGGCGGGCATCAAGGGTCATTACAAGCTGGAAGAGTTAAGGGGCAAGCACATTATAATTGTGACTAATCTTGAGCCAGCAATGCTAAGAGGGATTATGAGTAATGGAATGCTGCTCGCTGCAGTGAACAAGAATTATTTGAAGATATTAGAGGCGCCCAACTCCAAACCAGGAGAGAAGGTTTACATAAAGGGTTTGAGGTATGGGCTTAGAGATAGAATTAGCATTAAGGAATTCAAAAGGGCGAACCTCAAAGTTTACAATAGTAATGTGTACTCTGGAGAGCTTGGACCGTTAAGAACCAAATCTGAAATCATCAAAGTGGAGATGCCTGACGGAACTTTTGTAGAGTGACTTCTCATAGAAAAATATTTATATCTATTAGTCAAATGAGAACTTAGTATTTGATTAAATCAAAGAGGAGAAGCAATGAAAAGAAGAGGTCAAGTTGCAGTATTTATCATTTTGGCTATTATTATAGTGCTCAGTTTTCTTTTGCTCTACTTCGTGAATAAACCTATTGTTGGGACTGAACAGCCAAAGCAGAGTTTCAAACTGCCTTTAGAAGCAAAACCTATTCAGGATTATATTGAGCTCAAGACACAGCAGTTGCTTATGCAAGCAGTTATAAATCTCGGTCAGCACGGTGGATATGTGAACCCTCTTGCTCTACCAAAGCCAGACAATGTTAAGCAACCAACAGAATCGAGTGTGCTTAAGCCATTCAGGAGTTCTAACAGATACTATCCTTACTGGTATTTCATGAGCTCACCAAATACCTGCCAAGCTAACTGCCAATTCAGCACCTTGATGCCTTCTCTCAAGAGCAAGTATGAAACAAACAGGCCCTTCAATGATATGTCAATAGAGGCACAGCTCGACAACTATATAGAAGACAGGTTGCTGAAACTTGATTTCTCTCATTTCAAGACGCAAGGTTACAGTATAAAGGCAAAGGGTTTTCCTATCGTGACAACAAGTATTGAAGAAGACAGGGTAGTTGCCAATGTAAAGCTACCGCTCCAGATAGTCAAAGGCGATACCACTGTACAGCTATCCTCTTTCAGCACATCTGTCAAAAGCAAGCTAAAACAGGCATACGAGTTAGCTGCTAGGATAACCAAGCAGGAGAAGGATAGGCATTTCTTAGAGCAACAAGTAATCAATCTTCTCTCTGTATACTCTGATGTTGAAAAAGAGAGATTACCACCGTTCAGCCGTAGGATAGAGTTCGGCGGCAATCCTGTTTATTGGAAACTTGACGATGTTAGAGCTAACTTGGCGAGAGATGTGTTGAGTAAGATTTCTGCAATAAGGGTTGAGGGAATTAGCGGACAACCAGAAAAGGGGCTTTTGAGTGGTGCTGTTGTATATGCTGGCTCTGATAAATTCAAGGATGCAGAGGTTAGCTTCATATTCCCAGACACCTTGCCTTATTACCTTGAAATTAATGGTAGGGAAACTGGTTTTATAGGGCCAACGATGCTTAGCCAAAACCTAATGTTTCTAACAATAATGCTTCAACAGTATGCTTTCTGGTATGATGTCTCTTTCCCTGTGCTTGTCAGGATTAAACTACCTAAAGGCCTGGGTGATAGTGATTATAGCTTCTGGTTCGCATTGGAAGGTAATGTGCGAAACAATCAGCCTGCAGCTGTTAGCTCAGAACAGGTAATAGCTAACCAAACAATGTTCTGTGAGGACAACCAGCGGCTCAGTGGCAATATAGCCATAAAAACTAGAACAACAAGAGGCAGTGCGGTAGGTAATGTGGATTTGTATTATGATTGTGGTGGACACAGCTGTTACATTGGCTCTACAGATGAGCATGGTGTTCTAATCGCTAAACTGCCTGTGTGCCTCGGTGGTAAAATCAAGGCGATAAAGCATGGTTATATTACTGAGCCAGTTCAGTTTGATTCCTATCTTGGTAAGGCAGAGACAGTGATTGTAGGACTTGAAAAAGCACTTCTGTTCGATATAGACGCTAAAAAGCTTGTTTTTGAGCCAAGTTTGGGTGCGTTTGGCAGCTATGTCTGGCCACACCAAATAGCTAGTTTCAGGTCTCTTGGTTACAGGCCAAAGGTTCAGGACTTAGAGGATAATGAAACCTTGTTCGTAATCTTCAAACGGGTTGGCGATATAAGCTATGAGTTCCCTATCCAGATTGTTCATGGTAAGGAGACGCCACAGGTGTACCTTGTGCCGGGAAAATACAGGATTGATATGATGCTGATAAAAAACAAGAAGCTAATTATACCAAAGCATGAGTGCGGCTTATTGGCTATCGGTTGTGTTGAAATGAACAGAACAGAATTTGATACTGCACAGCTCGGTGGCGGTGTGATAGATGCTAAGACAGGATATTTCGAGTTAAAGCCCTCTGATGTTAGTAAATCCAGAATTATGCTGTACGCTGTTTATCTTGATATGTTTAAAATACCTGAAAATGAACGCAAACCAAAGGACTTGCTCGCTTTGAGCAAGATCAATGATTATTCGATTTACTTTAAGAAATACAAACCAATGCTGAGTTAAATGAAACAAAAAATAGTGTTAGGGTTGCTTGCAGCAATTTTACTGAGTTTGGGTGGCGCCAATGCATCAAGCTTTATTGGCAATGCTACTGTGTTCGGCCAGGATGGCTTGCTTGGTTTTTTAAGGAGTTTTGACGTGTTCAATGCCGAGGTTAATGTCGCCTTAGACAGTGATGTAGATATAACCACAGGGCAGGTTAAGATGGGCATTGGCAGTGCTATGTTGCCTGCTGACGCTTGCCTGCCAATTGGCAATTTCACAAGGTGCAGTTGGAGTTTGCCAGAAGAGTCCTATATGCCGCAGGGCGCTACTGTTAGCTTCAAACTTTTCGATGACGATAACAACTTGGTAGACGAAACAGAGCTG
>CAYOTZ010000024.1:0-7839 GCA_964407035.1 uncultured Methanosarcinales archaeon
AAAATGCTTGAAACAAGAAAATTGCGTTATTCGATCGCTACTGGTATTCTTTTTGGGATTGGCTCATTGAGTCATAGCCTTTTTTTGCCTATTGTAATATTCATGCTTCCTTTGTTGTTTATTTTCATGTTTTTGGATGATTTTGTAAAGAAAAGGCGTAATAAGCTAAGTGTTAATTTAGTGAAACTAAAAAAGGGATGGTATAAACCAATAATCCTCCTTGCTGTTTTATTCTTTATTGGCTTTGTCATCAGTTTGCCTTATTGGTATCAGCCCTTTTTCGTTTATTTTGGGAAAGTTCCAAACCCAGCTACTAGCCTAAGGCATCAAGATTACTGGAATTTTGGTATGATTCTTTCTTTCACCAAGGAGCTCTTTGTTCGTTTCTTTTTCTACTATAACTGGTTTCTCGGAATAATCAGTAGTATAACTCTCTGGGGTGCCATATATTTTTTATTTAAAATTAATAAATATAAATTTAGAGAAAAGTTTATACTTTTCTTTCTTATTATCTCGTTTCTGTTGCCGTATCATTTCTTGATAACTGAGCCAATTGGGAACTTCCATTTCTATCCGTCCCTTATGATGTCATTTTTCCTCTGGCTATTACCTTCTTTTACTGCCCCATTCGTGCTATTAAATCTAAATAAATTTAAAATAATTAGTAAGCAAAACCTAAAATATATTGTATATACAACAATTATTTTGCTGGTTTTAGGGAACACGATAGATTATAATAAGAGAGTAAGTACCTATAAATGGTACGAATCTGGCAAAAACCCGTTACCATCTTATCTTAAGGAAGTATCTGAGTGGATTATAAGCAACACTGATGTTGAAGATACTTTCATAGCTCCAAAAGAAGTGGGCTCGGCAATAAATGCTTTGAGTGGTAGGAAATTTATTTCTGTAAGAGACAACCAGGAGAGTTTTATCTCTAACATTTTCCAAAGGCAGAGTGATTTGGCTGTAATACTTTATGGAAATAATTCAGAAAAACAAAAGGAGTTACTCAAAAAATACAATGTGAAATATCTATACTGGGATTACTACTGGTTAAGGGCAGAGTTCTTATTTGATAATAACAGACGAGCCATCGGTTTCTTTGACCCATTGATTGTTCCAGATAGCACAGAAGCTCGTAATTACTATCTGACTTATGGCGTAAGATTTGTAAGACAACATATGAGTATGGACCCGTCAAAAAGAGACGATCCATATGTTCCTAAATTTGATCTTTTAGTTGCTTTGCCAGCTACTAACAATTTTACACATCCCTGGAGCTATACCCTGGACAAATATCTCAAGGAAATAAAGAGTTTTTATCAAGATGGAAAGCTAATTGCCAGAATATATGGGGTTGAACTCAATTAGTGCAGTTCCAGTCAACTTTCCAGACAGATATTCTACCGCCAGTAAACTGGGTTCTGTTATCGAATAATTTAAAGCAGTGCATACCTAAGCCATTGTAGAAAAAGAGTTTATGGAATGTGCTCGTTGCAATCTCTGGAGCTGACAAAACACTTCTGTAGGGTTTACCTGGCCCTTCTGGGGGCAATAAACTAAAAGCCACGCCCTTTAGTATATTGTCTTTGTATTGCCTTGTTCCATAACCGTCACTTGTAGGATAAACTACCAATTCGGGATGGCCTCTGCCTTGAGGTGTGTCAATGCTTACGTCCATGTTTGTTAGGTTTACATTAAAAATGGCTATATTGTTATTGGAAAACCTATGACCGCAGAGCATTTTTGTTTGTGAAACTTTCTGGCAGGCGTTATCATTCGAGATGTAACTTGGCCAGGGTGCGATCCAATCATTAGCATTTGTGTTCTTTATTTCTGAATATATTCTTAAAGCATCATTTTTAGAGAAGTTGTATTCTTTTTCCAGCAATGTGAGAGCTTCTTGCCTGTTTTTGTTTTTAACTTCTCTGTACATAGTCGCCTTTGTGAAATTCCAGCTTCCGAAATGAGCCCACACTCCTGACTTACCAATCATGTCCTCTGAAGTAATATAGAAATCCTCTGGTGCTTTGCAATGTGTGAGTTTTAGCGTTTTCTCTATTGTGGCTGGCGAGATGCTTGCTTTAGTGAGTATTTCTTTTGCAGCCCCTTTTTTTTGTGTGATTATCTTGTAGAGCAGGTTAATGGTTTTGACAGGATCATTTGTCTCATTATTCAGAACTTCAAAAGCAGTATTAGAACCGCAATCGAGCATCCTGAGTATACCCAGTGTTAAGTTCTCATTGGATGTTAATAAACTCAACCCAATCCAGTGTGCCATTGGCGTGTTCTGGGAGGCACCGTCAAAGGTTACTGCTCTATTTGCTATTGCCTTAAACCAGTGGCCGAAGTCCCACCACGAATTTATTATTGCGTCTTGGTTTGAGTTCTCTTTTATCTTGGTCAAGGCAGTGAACCATGCGTCGTTCATTGAAGGGATTTCTCTCACAGCTGTTTTATAGCCCCAAATTGTCGGTGAGATCAATATCACTACAACAAAGAGGCTGAGTATAATTTTTGAGATGCCTTCCTCTATTCCCAAACTTTTACTGAGAACCCTCTCAAGCTCTCTGAACAATCGTCCTATAGCTACACCAAATCCAAGTGCTATTACAGGAACAACAAGCAGAGTAAACCTAACTCCTCGAACAGCAGCAAAGAAAGATATTAAAAGCCAAACCAGAGTTAGTACAGAAAATTCAATATGGGCCCTTTCTTTTTTCTTTAATAACATAATGTACTTAATTATGAAAGGTAAGAAAATTAACAATTCGAACAAGATTACATTGCTTGGCTTTAGCATTGTTATTGCTAAAAGGAGCCAGATAGCACCACCTAAGAAAGTGTATCTGTCCTGTTTCTTGTTTAGGCTTCTTCCAAATGGTATCCAGTATATACCCAACAAAGCTACATAAAACAGCAAGGTTCCGCCAAGTGCATTTATAGCCTTGTCAACACTTATTCCTGCCTGTTCTGCTACTGTGGTGATTATATTAGGCCAGATAGTTCCCTTTACAACTGCTTTGTAAAAGTAATAACTTAATGGCTTCTTAAATGGATATGTTAAAAAATTAATGAAACCTGTAGAGAGCGAAACAAAAATTCCAGAAGATAGAATAAAAAAAAGAGCAGCATAAAGGTTATCCTTAACCCATTTCTCAAACCTGAAGCCTTTCTTTAAGATAAGAGGCTTTATCAGGTTAAATCCAAAGAAGCTTACAATTACAATAAGCACTAAATCAAATATGAACCACCATTCCCAGATTAATGAAAAGATTCCTACACAAATGCCAGCAAGACTCGAGAATATTATTTTTGAGAGAATGGTCTTTCTTTCCATTGCTTCAATGAATAGCCATGCTATTAATAACGGAAAGAGCACATTGTAAGCATCTGTATCAACAAAGCCTCCTGCTGTTCTTGATATGAAAGGTGATGAAACAGCAGTTATCATAGCAGCAACAAACCCACCTATATCATTGCTGAATCTTTTGCCCAAGTAAAATGCTGGTATAACACTAAGCGCAGAAAATATGATTGGTATAAAAAAAGCAGAACCCATAAGATCCTTAACTCCGAATAGCGACAAGAACTTATGCCAGTAGGCGATTATATAGTAGTGTAAATTAAATTTCATACCTTGTCCGATAGGGGCGATCATATGGTCATTCCAGGGTCTGCCATTTTTTATGGTATCCCAGTAATGCCCTTTTTCAATGATATTTCTCGCTCTTCTGTAGTATGCATACGGGTCTATAGCTAAAAGATAAGTATAACCATTCTCGTTCTTCATTCTCTCTTTGAACAGTTTAGAGGTAGAATCTATCTGAGTTTGAACTAAATCAGCCTGTTCTTTCAATACTTCCTGAAAATTCTTATCGAGCAGTTTCTCCTTTTCTTCGTCAATGAGATTGGGGTATTTGCTGTAAATATCTTTGAGCAAGGCGTTCTTTATATTGGCATAAACCGTATCTTTAGCCCAGTCATCTGTTATCGGCAAACTTGCGGGCGCCATTCTGAAGTACATGGCTATAAGCAATGGTATGAGAATTAAGGCAACCTTCCACGCCAGGACAAGCTTTTCTGACTCTTTATTTTTTCCTCTGAATTTGAACAGTTTGTTTAATCCCTTGAAGAACACGAAAAGTTTGGTGAGGTCGATTTCTAATTCTTCCTTTTTTTTCTTTTTCTTAGGCATTCAAGCAACCTCCCCTTGAAGCTTGAATTTTAATTTGGTTTATAAAAGTTTTGTTAGATAACATAACAGTTGAGGGTTCTTTAATACCAAGCCAACAAACCATTTTGAGAGTTTGTCTCTGCTGTTATTGCTCAGGATGGTTTTGGCATTTTTCTTGGTTAAAATTTTTAGTAGCTTATCCAGGTCATTGTCAGTCATGTTCTCCATAATTCTGTGCACAAGCTTATGCAGTGTTAATTCAACCCCTAATTCCTTCTGCCAAAGTAAATTGTAATTCTTTTTTTTAGCTATTGCTTCGACACAGAGCTTAGAAGATATCAGCCCTGGGATTATACCTCCTCCTGTGGTGGCTTTGACAAAGCCTGCTGCATCTCCAATCAGATAGGCATTGTGCTTGCTTCTTCTTCCAAATATGTTGAACATTGGTATTAGCCCCCCACTCTGCTTAACTATTCTGTTTTCCCTTAAACCGACTTTTTGCATTAGTGTGTCAAACATATTATTGACATTTCTAATAGTAGCAACACCTATCCTTGCCATTTCTCTGTTTACAGGGACAATCCAACCGAAGCTGTTTGGATATAGGAAGAAGCTTATACTATTGTCATTACTGAAATGGGCGGTTACCTGTTTTGACTTAAGAAACTGCTTGTTTGCGTACAATCCCAAATCTTTGGCAGTAAGCGATAGTGGTCCGTCTGCTCCTATAACCACCTTAGCAATATAATTTGATTTTGTTGTGAATATCTTATAGTGCTGCCCGAGTTTCTTTATTTTGATTACTCTTTCGTTCAATCTTATTTTAGCACCTTTTTTGAGGGCCCTTTCAGCCATGTACCTGTCAAAGCTTTCTCGCTCCAGAACAATGTTTGTTCTTAGTTTTAAGATTAGCGAATAGTTTTTTGAGAATATTTTTGCAGTATTAACTCTATTCTTGATAACCCTGCTAGGTATGTTAACCAGTTCAAATATTGTGTCTGTAACAAGCCCTGTACATTGGACAGGTTTGCCTATTTCTTGGTGTTCTTCAAAGAGTATGACTCTTTTGTTTTTTGAAGCAAGTAGCTCAGCTGCAAACAATCCAGAAGGCCCGCCTCCAATTATGGCTATCATTAAATGTGAGCAGTTTGCTGCTCTTTTAAAGCTTTTGATTTAACTATTTCGAAATAGTAAGATTTATATAATCTAAAAATATGAGAATAAAAATAGGGGGTGTAGGATTAAATTAAGAAAAATTAGATTTGAGCAAAGATTTGGAGCATGTTTGCAGAATCGCTTGCAATTTTACCATTATAGGATAGTTAAAATAGAAAGATTTAAATAGCATGTCCCATTATTCGCTTACTAACTCAATTAAGGGGGTTGGTTGGATTGAATGGAAAAAATCAAGATAATAGAAGTAGGCATAAGTTCAAGCGTGTTTTTTCTAAATCCAGAGCAAAGATAATAGGAGGGGGGCTAGCTTTGATTTTAGGTGCAACTGCTATTGCCACACCTAAAAAACCCTGTCCTGAATACTTTATGCCCTGGAATGAGGCTCCGAGAACAGCTGTTCAGGAGTGGACTGAGCACTGTTTTCTTAATTTAAATAATAATGCTGGAGTGGAAGTAATATCTATGCCTTCACTTGTAGAGACAGATAATATAGAAGCGAGAGGCGATGTAAAGGACTTTAGCGCTCACCTGAATCTGCCTTTGCGCAAGCCAAGCGAGTGCGGGGACCAGTTCTTGCCCGGTTTGATAATAGTTGGTGGGAATATATCTACCAAAGGGGACTGGTTCGATAATGGACTTTGGGTAGGCAGATATCAGGTTGATTACCCGAAAGCCGGAATTGGGCTGCGTTTCAGTGGATATTCTGAGCCACTAATATGTCAAAAAGGTTTGACTCAGAGTGCCTGGTTTGTTGATGTTATTGGCTTACTTAGCAGGATGAATGCAAATGGCGAATACGGCGGCTGTATAATCCCACCACAGTATAAGGAAGGCAAAGGATTTGAAATTGGTGCTGGCTTGGCGAGCATAAACAGTAGTTCATTATTCGGTGTGAGAGGAAGCTATCGTTCACTTGAGTATATTGCAGAGTTAGGCAATAATCAAGAAGAATTGTATAAAGAGTTTCGTAAGACATACGGGGTAGAAGGGTTTTTGACTAATGGGCTTGTTGAGCTGTCTGGTATTTATCTCGGTAATTTGGTTGGTATAGCTGGCGAGCCCACACACAAAGAAGGGTATTTGGATTTGGTCGCTTCTCTGTTCCCGGATAATGGTGAAATAGGTTTTGGACTTGGTATTAGGAAGTATGAATCAGAACAGCCAGTTGCCCTTGGCGTTTTGCAATTTAAGGGGAGAAATGGCGCTTATGTTCGCACCAGTATAACTCCTAAAGGCAATTGGATGTTGAGGTTTGAGGTTCCGTTGGATGGGTGATTTGAATGAGGAAAATAATCCTTGCTATAATACTATTCATAATACTGGGTTTTGCCATTGCCGAAGCAAGTTGCCAGGTGGTTATCTCACCTGCTCAACCCACAAACAATGATAATCTTATTTGTGATGTAGCAGGAACAGATGCAAGATATATTTACAAGTGGTATAGAAATGGTGCATATTATACAGAAACAAGTGTTGTTGAAAGCTCAACAATATCAAGTTCTGCTACCCAAGCAAGTGATGAGTGGACCTGCAAAGCCTTCACACCACCTGTATACCCCTATGGGAGTATGTATTGTGGAGAAGATTCTGTTGTTGTGTCAAGTGTTGCTCCGCCAGTTCCAAGTAATCATCCACCTGTATTACAGCCGATAGGCGATAAGCAGGTGTGTGCTACCTCTTTACTTAGCTTTTATTTGCATGCGTCAGATAGTGACGGTGATACTCTGAGCTATTCAGCAGTAAACCTTCCTCCTGGAGCTTCGCTCTGTTCTTGGAATGGACTTTTTAGCTGGCGCCCGAGCTGCGACCAGCTAGGCAGCTATATGGTAACTTTTACTGTTAGTGATGGCCAAGGAGGAACTGATTCTGAGACAATCACTATTACTGTTAATGACTGTGGTGCCTGTCAGCCGAACCATCCTCCTGTATTGCAGCAGATAGGCGATAAGCAGGTTTGTGAGGGTCAGCAGCTAAGGTTTTGCGTTTCAGCAAGTGATGCTGATAATGACCCATTGACTGATTCAGCTTCTAGCTTACCGTCTGGGGCTACATTTGATACAGCAAGCCATTGCTTCAGCTGGACCCCAGCCGACGGCCAGGACGGGGTTTATTATGTTACCTTTACTGTGAGTGACGGGCATCACTGCGGGACTGATTCAGAGACTATTGCAATAACTGTTTTGGACTGCGTCCATGAGAATAATTGTCCAATACTACAGCCAATAGGCGATAAGCAGATTTGCGAGGGCTCTTATCTTGGTTTTTATGTTTCTGCAACAGATGCTGATGGCGATACTTTGAGTTACACAGCAACTGGTTTGCCGAGCGGTGCTGCTTTTGACCCCTCTACGAAATATTTCAGCTGGATTCCAGCCGACGGTCAAGATGGTGTTTATTATGTTACCTTTACTGTTTCAGACGGCGAGTGTTCTGATTCAGAAACTATTACGATAACAGTAGACGACTGCATAGTCAATCACCCA
>CAYOTZ010000025.1:0-7475 GCA_964407035.1 uncultured Methanosarcinales archaeon
ATTCTTGATTTTAAGTTTGGCAGCTAGCTTTACTATATCTGGCAACTCTGTCACATTGTCTTTTTGGATAGTGAACAAGAAAAAGATATCTCTTTCTATTTGCTCAGTAGTTGCAAATGAAACTATAAGTCTTATATTGTAAATTATGTCCTCCCATTTAAGACCACATCTAATTGTTTCATAGGTCTGCTTACTAGCACCATCGATAGATATATCTATGTAAAAATGATTTGCAATAAGTTTTCTCCATAATTTATTGTTTCTTACACTAAGGTTTGTAACCAGGCCTAACTTAGGATGATATTTCAAAGCATAATCTACATAAGATTCAAAATCAGGAAGAATGGTACTTTCACCGAAACCTCTAAGGTCAACAAATTCTGCATGTTTAAACAAATTATTTGCTATTGATTTGAATAAGTTAAATTTCATATTGTAATTAGGATTGTAACCTTGGTATTTTTTATCACGAGAGCGGCGCCAACACATTTTGCAGCAGGAGTTACAATTCCTTGTTAACTCAACGAAAACATATCTTGGATATTTATAGACTTTAAACTCTTCCTCAAATAACTTAACAGGGTTGAAAAGGCCAATTGTAGGGGCTACAATCGAAATTTTCTTCTTCTTGCATAGCTGGATGATATTGTAGAGTTTATTTGCCGTGCATTCAAAGAACTCCGGATCCAGTTTATCCAATCTTTTGTCTGTGATGTTGTAATATGAAAAACTCAACGCTTTAAACTTTAGCAGGTTTTCGTTAAGCAAATGGCAGTTATTATTGGCTAATACAACTTCAACAACATCAATGCTATTATCAATTTCCTTTACAGATGGTACAGCTGAAATTTTAAGTTGGGCAGCTGTAGTCCTGTCAGTTAAGATGGCACGCTTCATACAAACTTCCTCATTAAACGATAGTTTTTTACTCTACGAAGGTAAGGTAAAATTTTGTTGACCTTGTTTATGTTCTTAAGATAGCTGACCACCTCTTCATCCGACATTATAGGACTAGTGAGGTTGGGACAACCAGCACATGCCAGCAGCTTGTTAAAATCGCTCTTTACATGGCTTAACCTCAAGTTTTGGAGTTTGTCTATATTCCACAGCCAACTAAATTTCATATCTTTTACATTACCCAGCAGGAGTTGCATTTTATGGTCGTAACAACAAACAGTTAAGCTGCCATCCCATCTTATTACAGGCGTCTTCCAGGGGCCAGCACAGGGTCTTCTTATGTATTCCTTATGGCTACACTCTTTCTCTTCTTCCTGAGTTTTATCAAAATACTTTGATTTACCAATCACAGAAGAATGGAGCTTCCACGCTTCTGGTTGCTGCTCTGGTTCTATATCGCCAAGCACTCGCAAAAATATTGTGTCCTTTAAAAATGGTGGCTCATAACCAGCGTTTATTTGGCAGGGTATGCCCAAGCTATCCATATACGCCTTCCAGTAATCAACAAATTCTTCTGCTTCTCTATAGTTCTCTTTCATAACAATGAATTGGATAACAATCACTGGTCTAACTGTCTTCTTAAGCTGATTTTCTTTTTTTCTAATCAGCTTGGCCTTTAAGGTTAAAGCATATTTTATCTTTTTTATGAGTTTTTTGAAATCTCCGCCACGCCTTATGCGATTGTAAGTTTGTTCAGTAGCAGCATCAACAGAAAAAACAAGATATCCGAGAGAACGAGTTGCAACAGGAGAAAAAAAGAAATCCATTATTTTCTTAGTGAGTAGAATACCATTGGTATGTATTTCCATATAGTCAAACACTTTGTTGTTAAAAGGATAAGTTTGTAAGAAGTCAACAAGCAGTTTCTTGTTCTTCATTCTCTTCATTCTTTCTAAAAGTTTATCATATTCTGGATTGTAATTAAGCTCAAATGCAAATCTCAGCATTTCTAAGGCGTTAGGATGAAGGAATGGCTCACCGTACCAAAAAGGGGTCACTGCTTTTACTTTGAGGTTTGAGTTGAGAATATCGAGCAATATTGATTTCCATAATTCAAAGCTCATAAATCCAGCATTAGGGGCTGGTGCTGTGGAAAGCATTGCCTCTTTCTGTTTGCACATTATGCAGTTTAGGTTGCATCTGTCTGTTATCTCTATCAGCAAGCTTTCTATCTGGTGCCAACCAGTACAAACTCTGTTAAGGTACTTTTCTATTAGCTTTTGTTGGCCTGTCTGCTTTAGATAAGAGATTACTTCTTCGTCTTTTATTATAGGTGCCTCAAACCCTTCACAATTTGCACAGTTAATAGTTTTAGCGTGTTTATCTCCTAATTTATCAAATTCACCAAGGATGTGTAGCTTCCTTATCTCGTCAGCCTTTTGGCCGTACCACAATTCATCAAAGTTGCTCTCTTGTAGGTTGCCGAGCTTGTAGCGTAATTGCTTATCATGGCAACAAACAGTAAGGTTGCCTTGTGCATCTATTGTGGGGGTTTTCCAAGGTCCTGCACAGGGTCTCCTGTTGTTCATTTCTTAAAGCATATTACGATTGGCAGCTCGATATGCTTGTATGTTTTTGTTAAACTCTTGCCATAAATGGTTAAGCCAGTCTTATATTTTGCATGTTTCTTAACTCTGAAAACCAAGGAGTTGTTTTTTGGTTTTAAACCAAGCTTTTTGGTATCCTTTATGACCCAGCTCTCAACAAAGTCTGAGCGGTTGGGCTCAAAGTAAACGAGCCTTGTCTCGAGCTCAATGCTGTTAATTTCAAGGGTAAGTTCAGATGCATTTTCTGGTTTTCTTTTTTGCCTATGCGAATGCGAGCAGACCTTGGCATATAACTCTATTTTCTTTGTTGAAGGATTCGGGCAATCAAAGCGGTATTCAAAAAATCCGTGATTAATACCGAACACCAAAGCCAAGCCATCTGCATATTGTTCATCTCCTTGCCAGATAGCTGGGCCGTAGTCGTCCCATTTGGAAACTGACCACTCAAGAGGGTCAAGTCTAATTATATGATAGTCTACTATCATTGAGTTTAAGAAGGCGTACTTGGTGGTATTGAATTTTTGCTTTTTTATTTTAAATGGGAGCGGATTTAAATCAGAATTAATAATGTTATTTCCGTATTTATAAACCATCTTATCCAAAATATTTTGAGAGAGTTTACCATCAAGAAGATCAGCTAAAATTATTGAAGCATTGTTTGTATAATAAACAAACAGATCAACGGTTGGGTTAACGAAGATTTGCTTGGCTTTGCTTTTATCACAGCCCATGTAAACTACAATATTCTTTGCACTCTTGTTCTTAGATTTAGCTTTTTCAAATAGTTCCATCAAATTGCTTGGGCAATCCTCTACCCAGATACCAACATTCAAGCTCTCGCTTGGCTTTACAGTTACAAAATTTCCATCATAGTAGCCCAAGCCATTTATGCTGTCGTAAAGCTCCCTAGCGATTTGATATACCACTGAGGGGTAAGCAGTATAAAACCTCGGGACTATTAAAGTGGCTCCTTTTGCTCGTGGGAGCATCTCTCCAATTAGTTGCTCTGGGTGGTATTTTTCATTTGAGATTATCTCCTTTTCAACAGACTTAGGATTTATTATCACATTATCGCCGTACTTGTATGCAATGTCTTTAAGAAAGAATTTGTAATCAGAGTTAAAACAGTTTATCAAGCCAGAAATGCCCTCTTTACTAAGATTGTGAAGTACAATGTCGACTCCTTCTTTTAGCACTGCTGCTTTGATTTCCTTGAGGCGTGGTTCGTAGATTATAACTGTAAGTTGAGGGCAATCGGCCTTAAGTTTTTTTGCTAATATAAAAGCATAGTTTGGAGTAACATGATGCGGGATGATTACAAAGCCTATACTCTTTTTTGATACGAATTCTTTAATCGTCTCGTAGTCTACAAAGTTGTGATTGAGATAGTATGCTTCGTAATATTCATTTAAACTCCTATAAAGAGTGGCTTCTAATCCAAGCTCTGTTTCTGGAAAACTTTTTAGAGTAAATAATTTTGGACCCAGAACAAGAAACCTTTGCTCTATTGGCTTTGATTCTTTGTGCACTTCCTTAGTTAGAGGCTTTTCAGATTTAGACTTTTTATCATCTATGTGAGGATTTATGATGATATTCCTGCCATATTTGAACGCTACGCCTGGTATAGTATACAGCTTAGGACTGGTTAAGGAGGTAAACACCGACCTTAAATCACACTTGGCATAAACAGCTAAGTCTACTTCGGGCTTGGACGCTGTCTCGTGTAACCTTGATAAACTGTGCTCTAAAACAACTAGCTTAGCTCTGGGATACTGCCTCTTAAGCTCAGAAGCTATTTCAAAACAATTGTTGCTAATTCTATGATTGGAGACAATAAAGAGATTAGATGTAATATCAAAAGTTGTCTTATCTATGGGTGTAATATTCAAATCCAGTTTTCTGCACTTTATTAAAGAACCGACCAAATCTACAACTGACTCATCCAACCTAAGAGCTTCCAAATCCACATTTGCAGTATATAACTTAGGAACGAAAAACACAGCTCTTTTTGGCAAGGATTCAAACAAACTTGGAAGCAATGATAAATAGATGGCTAGTTGTGGTATAGAGGTTATGCTCTCCTTGCCAGAGATTATCTTGCATACTTTACCCGGTATCTCAAACTCTAACGAGTAATAACTTTGCTTGTTGTCAAGCCTCCAAACCCCTTTCTTGAGAGATGCATCATAGAACAGCAACTCCTTAGGTATGCTAGCCCAATCTATATTATGTACCACGAGATCAACCCCTTGCTTGTAAGAGGTTGGCTTCACTCTTTTTTTACTATGCTCTTCAACAATTAACCTAACCCCTGGTTTCTTCTGCTTCAGCTTTTGAATATAGTTGAAAGTATCAGATTTAATCCCAAGATAATGTGGCAAAATGATAATATCAAAGTGATTGTTCTTTAGCAAGCTATTTAGTTTAGTTTCATTAGTAGTATTGGCATTAAAGTACTCTACAGTTACCTCTTGCCGTTTCAAAGAGCTAACAATATGAGCTTCATGCGCAAGCAATTCTACTGGAAACCTCTTAAGATTAAACAGTGGGGGGCTCACTACAAGAGCACTAAGACTTATTTTCGGAGAGGTCTTTTCAGAATAGAAGAAATTAGGCAGAGTCCTTAACAAGGGCCATAGCTTATAGCTCTTTTCAAACCACTCGTCCCAGTAAAAAATGTTTTTATTGCCTAGGTGTTTACCAAGCTCGACAGCATTCGTCTCAAGTTTCTTGTTGTATATTATCACAATGTCTTGCTCTTTGGCAAGTCTCTTCAGTTGGGAGAGTGGTATCTTTGAAAGATTCAAGTCTATTGTTGTGCAAGTATAGTTTTTGGAAAGAATCTCTCTCGCTTTCAGGAAAGATTGTATCCCTTGCTTCAGAGCCTGATGGTCACCCTTGAAAAATATTTTTGGCATTACTAAAAGAACACGCCTTACTTCTTGGCTAGGAAGTTGCTCTTCTTGTTCAGCAAGCTCACTCGTAATTTTGTGCCAGAAAGAGCTTTCTAAAGCCAAATAACCATCCACAAATGGAGAGCTAGGCACTTTATTTAAATTCCCATCAAAGATCATTATGTTTTTGACTAAGGGGTCTATTTGCTTGAGCTGGTAGAATATGTCCAAGAGGTTGTCAAAGTTATTAGCAGAGCTAAATCCAATATTTAACCTTGTTTTCTCATCAATCAATTCAGCCAATTGCTGTTTAGAGTAATCAGCGTTTGGCACATTTAAATCAAGGAAGGTTTTACATCTTTGTAATAGCTTGTTAGGTATTTCTGATAAAAACTGATAAACCTTTGAAGGAATTTTGTTACGCAACCTGTAGTATGGCAGAATAACATTAAAGTATTGGGGCTTTTCTAAAGGTATAGTAGGTGTAACAGCCAATGAATGTAAGGCACTGGCATCTTGAGAGTACAAGTAGGAAGTGTCAAGCTTTCTTATGAAAACGCAATCTTTGTCATCCGGATAATTTGACTCTGAATAAACTACAACCAAGGGTAAATTATATTTCTCAAGATAACCTCCCCAAAATTCAATGAAACTCTCTTTTTCGTCAAGATTTTGTTGCATTACTATAAACTGGAACACGAGCAGAGGCTCACGCTTGTTGAGTTGGTGTCTTTGCTCAATAAAGTGTTTAATGTTGTTGATAACTGCTTTAAAGTTGCCATTGCGCCTTATTTTAGTATAAGTAGCAGATGTAACGGCATCTAAAGATAAGATAATCCTTTTTATTATGTTAGTGTCAAGCTCGAGTAATCTTTTTGAGAGAGTAGGAGATAAGAAGGTGGCATTTGTGTGTATTTCAAACCGTATTCCTTTGCGGGCCAGTTTCTTACTTGCGTATTCTACCATCTCAAAGAATCTTGGATTAAGCAATGGTTCGCCCAACCAGAAAGGTACAAGAGTACCTGCATCGAATCTAGATGAAGCAATCTCATCAATTATCTTTTTGTAGAGCTCAAAGTTGAGATGGTGTCGCTGCTGCTTTGGGATTTTACCAGTGTCGCACATTACACAATTTAGATTACAGTGGTTGGTAAACTCCAATGTAATAAAACCATCTTTATTTTCTAAAAACCACTTTTTCATTTCCCCCAAAAATGAAAATAAGAAATATTCGTTTAAATAGCTTGTTATTTGCTATATTCTTGATTTTTAATTTTTTCTACTCTTAAGAAAAATATTAATCTCCTCATCGCTTATTGTGGGCCAGTAATAACCAATGCAATCCCTACACTTGGACCAACCCTCACTTGTAAGGAGCTCGTCATACCTACCTTGAATGTGCTTCATTCTGAACTCATCCATTTCTAGACCGTACCAAATTTCCTTAAATGACTTGTGTTTAAGGTTGCCCATAGAATAAAGAAAGATGTCATCAAAACAACATACCGTAAGCTCGCCATCCCATCTTATCACTGGGTTCTTGAATGGGGCAGCACACACTCTTCTTTTTTTGGTCTTCTCCTCGAACCAATATGCAGGTTTTGGCTTTTCCTTGTCCTTGCTGATTATATTAATAATCTCATTTTGCATTGTGAATAAACCAAAGCGCTTTATTGTATCATCATAAAGCTTGTTGGCTTGCTGTTGCTTCTCTATGTTATGAACCTCAAGCCGCTTAAAGAATATATTGTCCTGTGAAGTTAGCTCATGTTTCTTGTAGAAAGTTTTCCAGTGTTCTGCAAACTTCTTTGCCTCATCAGCATTCTCATTCATTATAATAAATTGAAGGTTTATGTGCGGGTATATTTTTCCGAGCTTTTTACGGAGAAGGATAAACGATTCTATGTTGGCTAACACTTGTTGAAGCTTACCGTGCCTTATCTTAGCGTAAGTTGGCTGAGTAATCGCGTCAATAGAGAATGTAATCCAGGGAAATTTCTCGCCAAATTTAAGAATGAGTTGTTGCCTTTGTGGATTGAGTAAAGTGGCATTTGTATGCAGGTTAACATGCGAACTG
>CAYOTZ010000026.1:0-7464 GCA_964407035.1 uncultured Methanosarcinales archaeon
AGCGCGACACCCACCACACACATATAAAAACTTACATTTACTACACTTACCTACATATTTTTCTCTATTTCTTAGCAAATTGAATATTTCACTATTAAACCATATATCCTTGAGACTTCTTTCCATAACATTACCAGCAGATATTTCACCTAGCTTGTTAAAGTCAAAATAATCAATAATAGTAGATATGTCATTAACATCATTTAAAGTTACAAGTATTAATCTAGCATTATGCCATTCCTCGAAATTTTGCAAAAGTCTCTCTACTTCACTTGGATTGCTCAAAACACCATGATAATCATAAAGGTTTTGTTCATCATTGTAATCAGATATGAAACTAGAAGCATCCTGAGAATAAGCAAAAGGGATAGCTAACACAAAAAGAAATACAAAACCAAAAAAGCACTTTTTCATGATCTAGAAATTTTTTTTTAAATATTTAATTTTTTTGATATCTTTTTAAAGTAGTGTTTCGGAATGGGCCCGCCCAGATTCGAACTGGGGACCTTCGCTGCGTGAGAGCGACGTCATAGCCACTAGACCACGGGCCCAGCACAAGCTTTTAAAATTCGGGTTGTTTTTATAAATCTTATGGCAAGTATCTATGTTGAAAGCTATGGTTGTAGCTTGAACCATGCAGATACTCAGGCAATGCTCACACTTCTCAGGAACGCCCAATTTGAAATAGTTGATAAGCCGGAAATGGCTGAGCTCATTATAGTAAACACTTGCACTGTTAAGTCACCAACTGAAAAAAAGATTCTTAAGCGCATACACGAGCTGAACAAGTTCAAAAAGCCAATAATAATTGCCGGATGCCTGCCGCAGGCAGACCCAACCAATCCTGCACTAGCAGGATTTAGCTTGCTCGGCGTGTTTCAAATAAACAGAGTTGTTGAAATAGTCGAAGAGACCTTGAACGGTAACACAGTTGTGTTGCTAGCCTATGGAGAATACAACAGATTAGACATCCCACATTATAATCCAAACAAGGTAATAGATATAGTACCTATCTGCCAGGGTTGTCTTGGTGATTGCAGTTACTGTATTGTCAAGAAAGCTAGGGGCAACTTGGTTTCTTATAAGCCAGAAGCAATAATTAGGAGAGTAAAACAAGCTGTTAACTTTGGTTACAGGGAGATATGGCTCACAGCCCAGGACACTGGTGCTTATGGGAAAGACATAGGCACAAGCTTGCCGAGATTACTGAAAAAACTCACAGAGTTGCAAGGAGATTTTCTAATGAGAGTGGGAATGGCTAATCCGAATTTTATACACGACTTCCTAGATGAGTTGATTGAGGTTTTGAACTCACCAAAACTCTTCAAATTCTTACATCTGCCGCTTCAGTCAGGCAACAACGAGATTTTAAGGAGAATGAAACGGAGTTACAAAGCTGAACAATTCATTGAAATAGTCGAAAAACTACGGCGTAATATACCAAAAATAACAATAGCTACAGATGTCATCTGTGGTTTTCCTGGCGAAACAACCAAACAGTTTCAAGAAACCATAGATGTAATAAAGAGAACCAAACCAGATGTGCTAAACATCTCAAGGTTTTGGCCAAGACCTGGCACAAGGGCAGCCAAGCTTACTGGTTACTCTGGCAATCTAACTAAGGCGAGGAGTAGGAAGCTAACTAAAATCTTCAATGACTTGGCATTTAAGAATAATCTGAACTGGATAGGTTGGCAGGGCAAAGTGCTGATAGACACAAAAGGTAAATTTGGTTCCTGGCAAGGCAGGAATTTTGCCTATAAGCCAGTTGTGGTGCTCTCAGATGAAGAGCTGCTTGGTAAAGAAGTCGCAGTAAAGATTGTCGATGTAACAGCCCACGACTTGAGAGCAAAGATTGTATAAAATGAAACTGTTGAGGTTTATTTATCACCATATAGCAGTGAAGAGAAAAGGTAATTTTGAACTTGCTGCTGGTTTTGGACTATTTGGGTATTTGTTTGGCAAACTAACCGTAGGCACAAGCTTTGCCGTAACTCACAGCTTGCTTGCCGGACCCAGCATAACACTGATAAGCATAGGTGCGCTGTTACTCATCGGGATTGGTATATATAAGAAAGTAAAAAGGTAAAAACATTAAAAGATGACCATTTTGAATTCAACACTTTCTACGATGAAATGAATCAAAAAGCTCAAGCGAGCGTGAAAGAAATAAAACCAAAACTCAGTAGAAATCTCTGTGGAAGACGAATAAGGACGGAGAACAGGAATTGAGGAGCTATACAGATGAACCAGAGAAGCTTGGTTTTTGGCATATTATTTTAGCGCAAAAATGGGCAATAGCAATCACAAAAAAGAATGTCCAAGGTTAATAAAAATCAATCCTTATAATGTTTGATGGTTAGACTGACCGCTGCGATTTCGAGAGCAGCTGAGTCTCACACTCGCGTAACTATGTCACTAGGAAAAAAATAGCAGTTAATAGTTTATTAAGATTTATTAATGTAAATACTGTGTATCTTTAGTTTAAAAATATTTTGGGTCAGCCACAAATTTTAAATATGAATTTGATAATAAGTTATGAAATGAAAAAAAGGATTTCTATTACAGTAAACAGGAGCATCATTTATCAAGTAGACCAGCTTGTTGACGGACATAAAATAAAAAACAGGTCACATGCCGTAGAGATACTGCTAAGCAAGGCGCTGGGCAGCCACAAGATACACACTGGCGTGATTCTTGCAGGTGGTATAGGCTCGAGATTAAGGCCCATAACACATGAAATACCCAAGCCACTTCTGCCAGTTAAGAACAAGCCTGTAATGGAGTACAATGTAGAGCTTTTCAAAAGACATGGCATAAAGCACATTGTTTTGGCACTCGGCTACAAGGCAGAGAAAATCAAGAATTACTTTGGAAACGGCAGCAATTTCGGTGTGGATTTTACTTATGTGATTGAGAAACAGCCGATGGGCACAGCTGGTCCATTGAGGCTTGCAAAGAAATACCTTAAGAGCACATTTGTGGTTGCCAATGCAGACGAACTCAAGGATGTGGACATAACAGACATGTACAGGTTTCATAAAGCCAACAAAGCACTTATCACAATAGCGCTTACTACTGTTGAAGACCCCAGCAAATACGGTGTGGCACGCTTACAGGGTTCTAGGATATTAGAGTTTATAGAAAAGCCAAAGCGGGGTGAAGAGCCGAGCAAGCTCATCAACTCTGGTCTGTATATTTTAGAGCCACAAGTTATTAATTATATACCAAAAGGATTTTCTATGTTGGAGAAAGACGTCTTTCCAAAACTAGCTAAAGCAGGTAAGGTCTATGGCTATCCATTCACAGGCCAGTGGTTCAATACAGGAACGCTAGAGGAGTATGAAAAGGCGATTAAGGGGTGGAAGGGTTTCCAGAAAAGAGCATAACACAGAAGAAAATGAACTATGAGAATTTAAAGATTGATGAAGCAATATTCAAAGCTTACGATATTCGCGGTGTTTACCCTGAACAGCTCAACGAAGATGTTGCATATTTAATAGGCAGAGCTTTTGTTAGCTTTTTGGGCTGCAGAAACGTTGTGGTGGGCAGGGACGCGCGGCTATCCTCACCAACTATTTTCAAGGCTCTGGTGGCTGGGCTCACAGATCAGGGCGCTGACGTGTACAGCATAGGGCTTTCTACAACTCCAATGCTATATTTCTCTGTCGGCTATTACAAGTACGAAGCAGGTATAATGATAACTGCCTCGCATAATCCATCAGAATACAACGGCTTAAAGCTAATCAAGCACTCTGCAATTCCTATAGGCAAGGATAATGGAATGGAGGACATAAAGCATGTTGTTCTAACTAGAAAATTTCCAAAACCAGAAAGAAAGGGCAAGCTGGCTGAACTTGATGTAATGGACGATTATCTGAGCTTTATACTATCAAAAGTTAAGAGGATAGACACATTCAAACTTGTAATAGATGCTGGCAATGCCATGGCAGGTTACACACTACCAAAATTCTTGGAGAGTTTGCCTCTCAAAGTAGTCAAAATGTTCTTTGAACTTGATCTCACTTTCCCTAATCATGAAGCCAATCCCTTAAATTTCGATACCCTTCGCGAGCTTCAGAAGAGGGTGGTAGAGGAAAAGGCACACCTCGGAGTGGCTTTTGATGGTGATGCTGACAGAGTCTTCTTTACAGATGAGAAAGGAAGCATAATAAGCAGTGACTATGTAACAGCACTGATGGCACAGCACATACTAACGAAACAACCAAACTCTGTAGTTCTGTATGACCTGCGTTCAAGCTGGGTTGTCAAAGAAGTTATACAGCAAGCAGGTGGTATACCCATGATGTGCAGAGTGGGCCATGCTTTCATCAAGCAGATGATGAGACAACACAACGCAGTTTTTGCAGGTGAGCTCTCAGGACATTATTATTACAGAGAACACTTCTATACAGAATCAAGTGTGCTCACAATGTTGTACCTCATTGAGTTGATGACAGAGCTTAAGAAACCGCTTTCTGAGATAGTAGCGCCTCTCAAGAAATACTATCGTTCCGAGGAAATAAACTTCAAGGTGAAGGACAAGCATGCAGCATTAAGGGCATTTGAAGAGAATTTTTTTGGTAATAGTATATCCCATCTTGATGGGGTAAAGGTTGAAACAGAAAACTATTGGATTAACCTGAGACCGAGTAACACAGAACCTTTAATCAGATTGACAGCGGAAGCAAAAGAAAAAGCAATACTAGAAAGGTTGATAAGAGAAACAAAAGAGCTGCTAAAACCCTACATAGTTTAATCAAAGCTTTTCTGTCTTTAATATTTGTTCTATCTCTTTTTCACTTACTGTAGCACCTTTGAGTTTCAAAGCCCATAAGGATGACTTCAGAAGCTCACGCCTTGTTTCCCGGTTGGTATTGAACAGGTAACGGTTCAGCAATCCAAATTCAAAAGCCACTGTTACTATCTCTACCGAGCGGAGTACAGGCGGTTTGCCGAACAGCTTATAGAATTCGTTTAACTTTTGTTTGTTGAGCCGGACTCTTGTGTGTAACCTGCTGCTCAGCACTTGGCGTAAACTCTCTGGTTGTTCTATAAGCATCCTTGTTGTGCGTTCATCTACCACTATACCATCGCTTTTTAAAAGGTTATGAGCTGCTATTGCCTGAGCCTCACCTATCTGGCTTATCCTGAGCGGCTCACCCTTTGCGTAGAAAACTGTATTGGCAATCTCCATGCACCTATAGCCACTAGCTGCCAGCTCTTCTGTGTCGTATTCTCTGAATACACTGGCTGTTATCAGCTCATTAACCTGAAACGCCTCGAATTCAAAGCGTCTTATCTGCATAGGGGTTTCAATAAGCTCGTGGTGAACAGCAGCAGGCAGAATAAACTCGCCGTTGTAAAGCTGCTTTAATTCCTTCAAAATCCAAAGCAAGTTGTTAAGCGCCAAGCTTATTACTGGCCCTGAATCAAACACAATGCATTTCATTCTACAAACAAGCTCCTTGCGTATTTTAACCTTGATTTGACATCCGACTTCACTCGCAGCTGGTCAGCTATTGTTGTGTTGCCTATATAGTTCATTAAGTCCCATTTTGATATACCAAGCATCTCGGCAGAGCTGCCCAGGGATAAGCCATGCTCGTAAAGCTTCCAGCCCTTCTTGATTTTTGCTTGCTTGAGCACATCATCAACATGCAACCTGAATTTTAGGTCTGTGTCGCTTATATAACTAAGCAATGCTTTTTGTATTCCCCGGTAGCCCTCATTATCTCCCTTTGTCAGTGCGTGATTCAGCTCTGTAATGTAGCCAACAACTTTGGCTATATTGAGTTGGCCCCGCTGGGCTATTTTGTACAAGGAATATAGAATAACAGCAGCTGTGATAGAGAACTCGTCACGATATATAGACGAGTCATGGACTGTGTGGTTGCTCAGCTCTTTGAGTTGAAGCAGGTTGCCCTCTTCAAGAATCTCAAGAGCAGCAGTCCAGATATTCGCCAGGTCCTGCCTAACATCATCACGCATAAAATTAAGAATAATGAAAAGCTTTAAATTTTTATTGCTTGTTTATCTCTTTTTGGAGCTTTTCCATGTAAAGCTCGGTCATTGGTTGTTCTAAGCTCTTGTAACAAACAAAAATATGCTGATCAGACAAACCATACAAATGGCCCTTTGGCGTGAAACAAACCTGAGCGTACATATTCTCCTCTTTTATTGTTGCTGAAAGCACTTCTCTTGGTACTACCACTAATGACTGCTCCAGCTTGATTGTGTCAGAAACGAACCAGCACCTGCCTAAAAGCTCTAATCTTAATTCCAACTTATTTTGGCTTTCTTTTATAGCGGTTACTTTAGCTTGGACACGAGGGCTCAGCCATCTAAGAAACCGCCTGTTATCTCTGTAGACAACCCCTATATTTTTAGTAGCTTCTTCTATAACACCAAGAATCTCACTGCCATTCAATTTTTCCAGAAACTTAAGCTCATACATTACCTTTTGTTCTAACTCCATCACTAAGAAGTAGATAAAAGAACTTTATAAAGTTTTTGTAAGTTTTGAATTAATGAAAAATGCTTCGCTTGGGAGTTGTTAGCCGATACATTATTCGGACACCTCCAGAAAAATAAAATTTAATCTTGGGTGTGACATTTTTTAATATTCTCTTAAACAATCTATAGCCAATCCAACTATAAAACCAAATAAAGTAGTAATTAACGCCGATAATATTCTTACAAATATGCTAATAGGGAAACTAATAACGAAATTTTCAATATTTTTAGGGTTTGTCATATTAATTAAGTTAGGTGTGAAAAATTCTTTCAAAATCATAATTCCAATTATTAATATTGTTAATGTTGAAAATATTTTTTTCTCCCTTAGTAAAAGGATGAGCTGAAACAGAGCACGGCATGGCAACTAAATCCATTGGGGAAGGAACAGAACAAGAGCCAAAAATAGAAGTAAGCGAAAATGAAATCCTACATTCAAGAACTCTCAATCATCTATGTTGCAGAAAAGCAGAAATTGAAAAAGAGATAGAAAACTCTACAATAAAAATTTATGAAAAGTTTGGAGCGGAGTAGTTGCAGATGGTCATGCTTTTCTGAGCTTATTAAAACTTGAAAATCTGCCAACAGGCACATACACAATTAGTGTCTATGAAAAAGGAGTTTAGCCAAGCAGTGGAAACGAACAAATGGAACGAAACAGATTATTTCCAAACATGTTACTGTTCAATAAAATTTTTGTCTAATGCTTAAACGCTAAATAAAAACCGTTATTTCTAAACATTATTGAGAAAGATTTTAAAACAGATGTTTGTTATCCATTATTATGCAAACCGAAGTTACTGAAGAAAAGCTTGCAAAGTATTTCAAGGTTACAAAGAAGGCATTATCAATTGTTAAGATACTTCCGCCAGAAGGCACACACCTGAGAAAAGCTGCCGAGGATTTTCTTGATATGGCAAAGAGATACTTTAAAGATGCTGCTCATTT
>CAYOTZ010000027.1:0-6949 GCA_964407035.1 uncultured Methanosarcinales archaeon
TATAAAGGGCTTACCTGTTGCCCTTGCTGCTTCTAAACCTGCTTTCCCACACATCCAGTCATGTGCGTGGATTATATCAAAATCAAAGCTTTTTGCTATTAAAGGTGCAAGCTTGGCGTACCTTTCAACCTCTTCGAAAATGTTTGCACTATAGTTTGGTGAACCAGCTCTGTAGTTCGTGCTGGTGGAATCAAAGCCAAAGCTCAAGTAAGGGCCAAAAAATATCTCTGGTTTAATCTTCTTTTTCTCTGTCGCAAACTTGTTGGCAACAACAAGTTCAACATACTTGCTTTTTATTTCGTAAGGTGCTGTTGGAATAACGAAAACAACCTGAATACCGAGTTGATTTAAACCTTTAGTAAGACCGTAACAGGCAGTTCCGAGCCCACCAGATTTAAACGGTGGAAATTCCCAACCAAACATAAGGATTTTCATACTACCCCCTTTTTCAATTAATCTGTTAAGTTTAGGATTTGTCTTTATATAAATAATTTTTGTTTTTATTATCCCGTAATCAAAATTAATTTTAGCTATCTTGGTTACTTTTGAGTAGTGTGAAAAATATTTAAATTTACTAAATGACTGTTTACTTATGAATAACTGTTACCTGTTCGAAGTATCTTGGGAAGTTTGCAACAAGGTTGGGGGTATTTACACAGTCCTCAAGTCCAAGGCATCCCATATTAAAGCACAGTTCAAAGATAACTACTATCTTATAGGTCCCTATTTTCCAGACAGGAAAGTCGTGGAATTTGGAGAACTGCCTCCTATACCTGTGTTGAAACCTGTGTTTGACAAACTGCTCGGCAAGGGCATTATATGTCATTTTGGCCAATGGTTAATTCCTAGTTCACCAACTGTCATTCTCATCGATTTTTCTGGCTATCTCAAGAATACTAACCAGTTAAAGGCATGGCTTTGGGAGAAATATAGGATAGATTCACTGGGGTCTGATTTTTATGACTATGACCAGCCGATTGTTTGGGGTTTTGCTGTTGCAGAGCTTATAGCTGCTTTCAGAGATTTTACAAAATCAGAGAGATTAATTGTGCACTGTCACGAATGGCTGTCAGCTGGTGCTGCTCTTGGTATTAAGGGCTGGAACATACCTGCTAAGGTTGTTTTCACCACACACGCCACTGTTCTGGGCAGGACAATAGCTGGCACTCGTGACGATTTTTATCAAATCTGGGATAATATTGACGCTGATAGGGAAGCTTACAACTACAGGGTCCATACAAAACACCTAACAGAGAAAGCAATGGCGCGAAATGTGGACATGTTCACAACTGTTTCAGAAATAACTGGCATGGAAGCTGGCAAATTCTTAGGCCGGAAACCAGATTTTATACTGCCCAATGGGCTTGATTTAAGTAGCTTTCCTACCTTTGAAGAGATTTCAATAAAGCACAAGTTGTTTAAGAGAAAGATAAAAGAGTTTATGCTTTATACCCTGTTTCCTTATTATTCCTTTAATATTGAGGAAAGCTTCATATTTTTTACTGCTTCAAGATACGAGTTTCACGGCAAGGGGCTGGATGTTTTTATAAAAGCTTTGAGCTATGTTGACAGGGCGTTGACAAAGGAATATAGGAGCAAGACAATTGCTACTTTCTTTTGGGTGCCAGCAATGGATGTTCGTGGGATACATCCTGAGGTTCTCGAGAACAAAACATACTACGAAGACATCAAGGAAAGCATCGTTTCAGAGATACCAGAGATTGAAGAGCGACTCATTTATCGTTTGGTTGCTAACAAGAAAATTACAAAACGTGACTTGTTTTCTGACAAGTCACTTAGCGACTTGAAGAAGAAGCTTAAGAGATTTAAGAGGCAGGGCAGCTCTCCAAGATTGTGCTCGCATATTATAGACGAAGCTCATGACCCTATATTGAACGAGTTTAGGGTTAATAACCTGCTGAATAAGGAAAGTAATGCTGTTAAGGTGTTCCTTTATCCAATTTACTTAACTGGTGCTGATGGGATACTGGACTTAACCTACTATGAATGTATACTTGGGAGTCAGTTTGGTATATTCCCATCCTATTATGAACCTTGGGGTTACACTCCTGTTGAGGCGGCATCTCTTGGTAGTATAACATTAACCACTGATCTATCTGGTTTTGGAAGGCACTTCTTGAACCACTACAGGGACAAGGCGAACAAGGGTATTTATGTATTGAAGCGTTATGGTTTAAGTGACAGGGAATTCGTTAAGGAATTGGCTAACCAGCTTTATAAGTTCGCCCTGTTTTCACGCGACACCAGGATAGACAATAAGATAGCTGCCAAGAGCTTAAGCAAGGAATTTGATTGGAGCAAGCTTGTAAAGAATTATTTTAAGGTTTATGAAGCTCTATTGAAGCATTAAGATGAAAGCAAAAATCGAAATTAGAAAGGATTTTTTTCTTGATAGGTACTGTATAATCTCACATTCAAGAAAACTCAGGCCAAAGGAATACAAGGACAAGGGTGCTGAGGTTAATGTAAAAAAATGCTTCTTTTGCCCTGGCAATGAAGAGCCAGAATTAGAAATAGGCAGGTTAGAGAAAAATGGCAAATGGTTGATAAGGTGGATAAGGAACAAGTATCCAGCACTTTTGCCTGATTTTAAATCTGTGAAAATCTTCAAAAATGGCATATATGAACGGCAGCTCGGTTATGGTTTTCATGAGGTTATTGTCGATACGCCAAAACATGGAGTTGGTATTTTCGAGTTAAGCGTAAAAGAGATAACCCAAATATTTAAGGTTTATCAGATGCGATACAAAGCACTAAAGCAAAAGGAAGGTATAAGCTATGTTGTACTTTTCAAAAACTTTGGACCCAAGTCAGGTGCGTCAATTGTTCATGACCATACACAGGTTATAGCACAACCATCAGTTCCTGAAATGGTTAAGGAGCTGGCAACCAGTTTTAGGAAGCTAAAAAGAGATTACGGATGTCCTGTATGCTATGTAATCAAGAAGGAGATGAGGAGTGCCAGGCGCGTCACAAGTAACAAACATTTCGTTAGCTTTGTGCCTTATGCCCCGAGGTTTGCCAATGAGCTTTGGGTGTTACCGAGGAGGCACATACTATTTTTTGAGGAGTTTACAACTACAGAACTTGAATCACTTGCCAGTATTATGAAGAAACTATTAACAAAAGTTATGAAACTTACTGATTCTTTCAATTATGTGTTTTACCCGTCGCCTTCAAAGCAAAAGGATATGCATTTTCACATTGAAATTTATCCCAGAACGTCCATCTGGGCTGGTTATGAATTTGCCACCAATCGATACATCATCTCTATTCCTCCTGAAAGGTCGGCTGAGTTCTATCGTGATTGAAATGATTGAGGTTAGCTATTTCTTACCTAAGAACAATGTTAAGCTTAAAGCTGATGTTAAGAGGGTTATGTTAACTAACAACAGGGCTGACTATTTCTCTGTAGCTCTTGGAGATAAAAGTAGGTATGATGGTTTTTATGTTAGGTTGAAGGAAAATTTATTTAAGGTTATCGATGAAATAAGTTTTAACTACAAGCCAATACATATAAGACATTTTGGATATAAATTTGAAATGGTCGAAGAGGGCTACTCTGCTGAGTATATGCTGTTTGATAATCTGAATACATTAATAGTGAGGTTTAGTAAGCTTTCGGAATTGAATATAATGTTCGATATCAAGAGAATTTTTGACAATTCAGAGTGGGGAAGGAACTACAAGCTGGATAATCAAGGAGAGGTTACAATAATACAGTTTGAAAAGGACGGACTGAAACTCTATGTAGCAATGAACAGCTTGGTTAACGAAGAACAGAGATGGTTACCTCAGAGTTATAGCTATGACAAAAAGCGGCATTCACCTCCATTTCAACACTGGGTATACTCTCCTGGGCTTGTCCGAACAGATACTTTGATTATTTCTGTTAGCGATAACATCTGTTCGGCAATTGAGGAGTATAACTATGTGAAAAACAATCTGACAAAATTAGAAGCCCAACAGAAAGAGCGATTTAACAGTATACCAAGCTGCCCTTCGTTAAGCCCTGAAATAGCTTTAGGTTTTAACCTTTGTTGTTATCACCTCGCTAACCTTAGCCAGACCAACGGCTTATTTGCAGGTTTGCCCTGGTTTCCAGAAGTATGGTCAAGGGATGAACTTATAAGCCTAAAAGCTTTAATTGATTTGGGTAAGTTTCAGTACGCAAAAAAGAGGTTGTTTCATCACATTTCAGAGGTTCATTATCAAGGTATGTTACCAAGCAAGCAAGATAGTCAACTTAAAGCGGCTGATGCTTTTGGTTGGTTATTCAAGCGATTGCTTGAACTTCATTTTATTACCAAGGATAAAGGGTTACTCTCTGAATCAGAGAAAAGGTTTGTGCTTGAAAGGGCAATACTAACTTATGAAGCAGTTCATAGGTATCATACAAGGTCTGGCTTGGTTTATAATTCTGCAAAGGAAACTTGGATGGATAGCATACCGAGGGAAGGCTTTAGGTTGGAGATACAAGCACTATTGATAACTCTGCTGGAGTTGCTCAGGCTGCTCAGCAAGGATACTGATTATTATCATGCAGAGAGGCGGTTTGTTACAAGAGTCAAACAGAATTTCTTTAAGGATGGTTATCTCTGGGATTCGCCAAATGACCACACATTTCGTCCAAATATCTTTATAGCAGCATATGTTGCTCCTAACCTGCTTACCCATAGCGAGTGGGAAAGCTGTTTTGATAAAGCCATAGATAGATTGTGGTTTGATTGGGGCGGTTTCTCAACTGTTGACAAGCACAGCTTGGAGTTCATCAAGTTCCATACAGGAGAGCAACCAGATAGTTATCATAATGGTGATTCATGGTTTTTTCTTAATAATCTTGCAGCTATTGTAATGCACAGGATTGACAGACACAAATACAAGCTGTATGTTGACAAAATTATCCAAGCATCAACATGTGATATTTTAAAGGGGAATGCAATTGGTTGCCATTCTGAGCTTTCATCAGCAGCTGAGCTTGATAGCAACGGTGCTTGGTTGCAGGCGTGGAGCTGTGCAACTTACATTGAACTCATAAATGAGGTGTTGAAACTTGAAGAAAAGCAAAGATGGCTCAATTAGGATATTTCTGAAGGGCGTTGTCATGGGTATGGCAGATATAATCCCGGGTGTTTCTGGGGGCACTATGGCTTTGATTACTGGTATTTATTTTAGAATTATAGAAGCTCTGAGCAGCTTGACAGAGGACTTCTTCCCGAGGTTAACCAAGTTGCGCTCAATAAATGATATTGTTGAGGCTTTTCGTTCTGTGGACCTTCAACTCTTCATACCACTGTGCTTCGGCATAGGCATTGCAATGCTCGCTATGTCGAGCTTCATACGTTTCTTCTTGGAGCATTACACTGCACCAACATTTGCTCTCTTTTTCGGTTTGATACTTGGCTCTGCAATTATTCTCTTAAAGGAAATGAATGGTTTTAGGTTACACCATATTATTATGCTGTTACTCGGCCTGTGTTCTGCCTTGGTGGTTAGCAGTTCAACGACTGCCAAGCTAGGTCATAATTATCTTATTGTGCTCTTCTCTGGCATGGTCGCTATTTGCGCCATGATTCTTCCAGGCATTTCTGGTGCTTTTATACTCTTGCTTTTGAACCAGTACGAATATCTGCTGACAGCATTAAATAACTTTAGAATGCTGGTAATACTCGTATTTTTAACAGGCGCTGCAATTGGTTTGCTTCTTTTTTCAAGAGTACTTCGCTGTTTGCTGCACAGGTTCAGGCAGGCAATGTTGGCTTTTCTCATTGGCTTAATGCTGGGTGGACTATATGTGCCTGTTACTCGAATTGCTGAAAATATCCAGAACATCACTCTCACTGTAATTTCCGGGTTGTTTGGCGCTGGACTTGTTTTTTTAGTAAAAGCTTTAAGAGATTGGAGATTACCTAACAAAGATGGAACTGATAGCTGACCTGCATATCCACAGTAGGTTCTCCAGAGGTTGCAGCTCTGCACTAACAATCTCTAATTTGGAGAAATGGGGTAAGATAAAAGGTGTTGACATACTTGGCACCGGCGATTTCAGTCACCCTGAATGGTTCAAGGAGTTGAAAGAAAACCTAATAGAAGACGGCTCTGGCGTTCTGAAAACAAGGAATGGTTTCAATTTTGTGTTACAAAACGAAGTGAGTTTGATATTTTCCCAAGCTGGCAAAGTTCGTAAAGTGCATTTGGTTCTACTGGCACCTGATTTCAAAACAGTAAACAGGATAAACGAATTCTTTGGAGATTTAGGTAGGTTAGATTACGATGGCAGGCCAATTTTCGGTATAAACTGCGAGCTATTTGTTAAAAGGATAAAGCAGATCAGTAATAAAGTGGAGGTTATACCTGCCCATGTATGGACACCTTGGTTCGGTTTGTTCGGTTCAAAGTCAGGTTTCAATAGCGTTGAAGAGTGCTTTAAAGAACAGTCCAGGCACATTTATGCGTTAGAAACAGGTTTGAGCAGCGACCCACCTATGAACTGGCGCCTATCTGCTCTTGACAGGTTTCAGCTTGTCAGCAATTCAGATAGCCATTCATTCTGGCCATGGCGACTGGCGAGGGAAGCGAATGTGTTTGAGCTTCAGCACTTGAACTATGATGAGTTAATAAGAGCAATACGGACAGGTGATGGTTTGAAATTTACTATTGAAGTTGACCCAAGTTACGGCAAGTATCATTTTGACGGACACAGGAATTGTTCTGTTAAGCTTGCACCAAAGCAGAGTATAGCTAATAATAATATCTGTCCTGTGTGCGGAAACCCATTAACCATAGGCGTGCTTCATAGGGTGGAGGAGGTTGCTGACAGGCCAGAAAATTACAAACCAAAGAATGCACATGGATTTATTCGCTTATTACCCCTTGCAGAAATCATAGCTCTTGTTGATAATGTTGGGTTGAACACAAAGAAGATGTG
>CAYOTZ010000028.1:0-6901 GCA_964407035.1 uncultured Methanosarcinales archaeon
TACAGCAAGGGGCTGCTGAGGGATCAGGACTGGCAGCAGAACATAACAATGCTGGCAGAAACAGAATGCGAGTCAGATTGCACAAAGACATCTGATGATACATGCTATATGACTTGCAATAATATCAATGGCTGCCATTTTCATGATACCAAAGCAGCGCTTGCCTGCGATTTCAAACCAAAGTCAGCAATAGTTAGCTACAATGAAACGCACAACATAGAATGCTGCTTAGGCAGTCCTTTTTTAAAGCCGCCTAGTATTCAGCCACAGGTCGAAGTTGAAGGAGCTCAAATAGTGAGAAAGATGGAACGCTTAGTGTTGTACAGGGGCAAGCCAGCCAGAATGGTTATTATTGTTGTTTCTTGAGTTTATAAAATGCGAACTCTCTTCTCTGGTCGAACTGCAAACTCGCAACTTTATTCCAGCTGAACTTATTGAGCAAAGGAGCACATTGCTCTATTCTGTGCGGCTCGTGACTGGCACACCAATAACCCCAGTATAGATAGATACAATCATAATTGTTTAACACTTCTTTATCATAGCTGCCCCATATAAATTGGTGCATCTGTATGCTTGGCCGATTGAAGTTTAAGAACATACTGCTTACCTGTGATAGGAAGATGCAGTTGCTGCTTGTATTTTGGACAAAAGCTCTGGCAAACTCGTGCACAGTCATAGCATCACTCGCCTTTTCTCCGAAATTAGAGATATAGTCATAATAGTCAATGATTAACCAGAGACAGATGCCAGCAGCGATTAAGGTAAAGAGCGGAATATTTAGTTTTAGCTTACTCCTCTTGTTGAATCTAACAACTACATATCTCACCAAGTCCATTACAATACAGCAACCAGTAGCAGCGAAAATCAACACAGGCGCAAGCAGAGTTAGCATAAAGCGGATGTCCATACCATAGTTAAAGCTACCAGCGTAGAACACTGCCCATACCATAAAAAAAACCAAGAACCATGCCATTAGCGCCAGACTCTGTTTTGTGAACTTTGCCAACCCATAAAAAAAACCAAGAACAGCGAATGCTGTAACCACAATAGGAAACCTTGTAGCATCAAAAAAGAAGAGGATGTTGTCCTTTGCATTGCCCGGGAAATAGCTCAAAGATATTTTCTTACCCTGGGGCGCGCCCCATGTCTCCTCCTTGTTAAGTTTGAGATGCCATACAGTAGGCAGCACCAGTAACAGCATTAACAGTAAGCCAAGGAGAAATTCCTTTCTTGTTAGCAACTCGAACGGTTTCTTGTGCGTTGCCAGAACCAAAAATCCGAGTATAAGTATTGTTATCAGACCTTCTGGCCTTATCTGCACTGCAAATGCTGTTGCGAAAAAAGCAAACATCGTGCTATTAAAGTCCTTCACATCTATGAGCCAGGCAACACAAGCCAACAGCAAAAAGGTTAAATAAAAACTGTCAAGGGATGTGCTGGCACTCCATCTTATATGTGTTGGTGTAAGTGCTAAAAACAGAGCAGCAAACAAGCCAATATAGGGGTTCTTTGTCAACTGGTATGCAATCACAAATATAAGTAGTATAGCAATGGAGCTAAGAATTATGCTAGTGGCAAAAATAGAAGCTTCTGAACCGTAACCAGCCCAGCCAAATAGCTTAATCAATATTGCATAGAAAGTTGCCATACCCATCGGCTGCTTGTTGTCTATACATACTTTACAAAAGCTCGGACTGCCATAATCGCATAAGCAAGCCTGTCCTTGATTAGCAATATTGTGAGCTATGTTAATGTAAATATCCTCATCATAGTAAATCTTGTGTAGCCAGGGAGTAACAACCAAACGCAGACTCAAACCTATAAGTAAAGTAACGATTAGCGCCAGCTTCGCCCATTTAGGCACTATTTCAAGTTGTTTTTTAATGTGACTGTAGCTGAATAAAAAAAACACTACCAATAAGAATATGTTAGCAGACAACACCAATGGCTGAACCTTGTACATAACATTAACACTTGGCTTTACTACAACACCAAGTATAATGAACAAAGCAACAATGAAAAAAACACCAGAGTAAGCTGCTAAGTTCTTTTTGATTCTACCCAGTAATCTCCAATTGCTAGGTATTTTGCACCACCCTTTTTCATTGCATTTAGAGCATCATCTGGTGTGTTCACTATTGGGTCGCCATGTATATTGAATGATGTGTTAAGCACTATGCCGTAACCTGTCTTTGCTTTAACATATTCTATGAGTTTTCTGTATAGCGGGTTCTCTTTACCGAGCATCTGAGGCCTTGCAGAGCCGTCTACATTTAGTACTGATTTTAGCAGCTCTCTTGCTTCTGGTTTTGCCATATAACCCATTGTCATGAAGTGGTCGTACTGCTCAACATCTTCAAGCAGCTTTCTTGCATCTTCACACAGCACACTCGGGCAAAAGGGCTGGAACCAATCGCGACGCTTTAAGCTAACATTAAGTTTGTTCTTCACTTCAGCTGAATAGGCACTGCCAAGTATGCTTCTGTTACCCAGAGCTCTCGGACCGTATTCCATTCTCCCATGGAACCACATAACTATTTCGTTCCTGCTTATCTTTTCAGCCGCTTTTTTGGCTATGTCTTTTACTTTGGAATATCTCAGCCACGACTTGTTGGCATCTAATGCCATTTTGATATCTTCTTCTGTGTAGTCTGGACCGAAGTATACATTATCAAATTTGTAGCTGGTAACTCTGTTCAGCAGGTAATTGACATACATGGCGCTGCCGAGCGCCAAGCCACCGTCACCCATATGCGGAAATACGAACCAATTTTTTAAGCCAGATTGCAATCTTAATTTCATATTGTTCTTTATATTTGAGGCGACACCGCCAGCCCAGGCGACACTTGTTACACCTGTTATTTTTATTGCATTCTTGAAAAGCTGGAGTGCATTCCTTTCGAGTGTGGTTTGCACCATATAGGCAAAGTCCTCCATAGGTGTCTTCCAGCATACCTCTTGCAGTAGGCGATAGCGCTGCCAACTGCTGTACTTTGTCTTTATAGTCAATCCCTCTACTTTGAATATCTCTAACAACGGGTTCTTCTCGTCAGGTACCCTATAGGAGTAATCAGAAAGTGCCATAACCTTGCCCTCATCTTCTAATTCGCGCATCCCAAGCAAGTTGGTAGCTTGCTCAAAGAAAATTCCAAGAGATGCCTTAGCAGGTATCTCTGACAACCTTTTCAGCTTGCCTCTCTTTAGCAGATTGACAGTTCCAGAGAGAGCGTCGCCAACCCCGTCTAGGGTTATAACTAATGCTTCATCAAAACTGGATGCAAATGCTGCAGCTGCAGCATGGGCTGTGTGATGCTCAACTAAGTGTAAAACAAAGTTCTTAAAGCCCAGAGCTGTTAGCTTTTTTTTGTAGTATAACTTGGAGAGTTTGTCTGTTAGAGCTGTTTTGGGCAGTTCTGTAACTTTGTACTTGAACTCGCGCCTCAGGTTTACAAATTTCGGTTTTACCTTTCTCCTTCTGAATAGGTAGTAATTCTTTTTAATGACCGGAAAGGCTCTTGTCAGTGTTTTTGCTATATCTGACGTGTTTATTGCTATGTGTTTAATGTCAGTTGGCTTTAGCTTTAGATATTCAAGGCACCACTTTACAGAATTTGTGGGAAAGCTAACCTCGAGCTTGTTCTTTGTGAACCGTTCCTCGTTTACTGCTGCCAAAACTTTATTGCCTTTTACGATTGCTGCTCCGCAATCGTGTCCATCCCACAAGCCCAGTATATACATCTTACAACTCTTTGTTGAAGCAAATTCTTTTTATATCTTTTTATATCCCCTTAATTGCTTTACTTAACATAATAAATTTTTGGATTGAATGTTCTGTAAAAGCCCTGGTGGGCTGCTTTTATCTCTTTTACTAAACTCCAATACTTAGGTATGTCACTTGCATATGTTGGTAATCTTGCCCTCATCTCAGAGCTTGCAACAATACCAAGTGAACCATTTATCACCACATAAGCATCTTTTATTTCGTTCACATCCTTTGTAGCTTCTATAACACCAATGTCTCTCTTGAATTTAAAGTACAGCATTAGGTATCCGTGCGAACCAGAATCTGTATATATCTTTTTTTCAGGTAGTTCCTTCAGCGTATCATAAGTGGCTTTGAAATCTGCTGTATTCAACAGGTAACCGTTGACTGAACCAATACTAAAGTAAATGTTAGATGCTGTAAGAAAGAGAATACAACACACAATAAACATTTTTGATAATGTTCTTTTTCCCAAAAGCTTTAATGCCCTAGCTGTAATTATCACAGAAAATGGTAGTAAAGTAACCAAGTATCTAGCCCACTTAGCAATAGCCCTAAGTTGGAATGTCATCACGCCGAACTGTAGATATAATAATGTTAGAATCAGCCAAATAATCATGAAGTATGACTTCTCGTCTCGTTTGAATAAAAGCCAAATAAAGCTGCAGATAGTGGCATAGGCAAAGAAACCAAAATTCCCCTCCTGAAACAAGAAATTAACATTTCTAATCTTAAAAAGTATCCTTGGGTAGTACTGAAGTGATGTATTTGTGTTTACTGTTTGCTCAGCTTGGTGGTATATCTTTAATCTCCACAAAGGATTACCTACTGCTCCATAAAAAACCAGGCTTTCATAAATAAAAATTATAATGAATCCTAATAGTATCCAAATGTAAGCTCTCTTTATGACAAAACTTTTTTCTTTTATCATGTCGAATATGGCAAGCAGGGGAAACAACAGTGCGAAAAGTATTGCTCTTATGTTACACATATAAGCAAAACCGAGAAAAACACCAGACAGCAAAAGAAAAGCTGTTTTATGTTTAAGCTTTGGTTTGTTATGCTTTTCAGCACGCAAGAACATATAGAATGAAAGCAAAAAGAAGAAAGTCAATGGCTCACTCGGAACAAGCTGTGTAGAATATGCGATGTCAAGAGGAAAGGTGGCATAGAATAGGGCAGCAACTATAGCTGTAACTCTGTTAAACATTCTTTCTGCGGCCAGGTAGGTCAACAACACTGAACCAAGAGAAGATAGCAAGAAATAAAGCGAAGCAGAGAACTCGTTAATTCCAATAAATCTGAATATAACAGACATAGGAAATACAATCATCAATCTCAATGAATCAATGCTACCAATGGGGTATTCATTCAGGCGCCCAAGAGCTAAAGACCTTGCAGTAAACAGGTATTCCATATCGTCATTAAAATTGGCTCCTACAAATAGTGCAATTCTCAGCAACAGCGCCAATATTAAGATGGCTATAACAGGTTTTTTTTCTGCTCTGTTGATAATCACTTAGTACCACCTTACCAGATTGCCGAGCATTGTTTGGTATGCCTCACAGGCGGTCCAGCAATGCGGGCACTTGCCTTGCTTTATCTTTGTCAGGGCGTCTGTAGCCCTTCTCGAATTCCATATCCCCAATAAGTTGTAGCTTTCGTTTCTCAGGTTACCCAAAACCAGTGGAAAATTAGTGCAAGGGTAAACATTACTGCTTGGTTCAATGAAAACAGAGCTGGTTAGCGCTTTGCAGGGCAACGGGCTTCTGCCTGTATTTAGGTACTTCGGCATAAGCTGAATAAAGCGCCTGTCTATCTGATTTACAATGCCAAATGAGCGCTTTTGTTTTAAAATGAATTTTATATCTTTTAGTATTTTTTCTTTGGATGCTTGCCCTTCTTTTCCTTCATTAGAGTAATATATGCTTGATGTATGAAACAAGTTGAAATGGATGTTGTTTACTGTTATGTTTCTAATCTCTTTTTTCAGGTCATTAAGGGTAGCTTCTATCCTACCTACATTGTGCCTCGAGATGGTATAACCGAAATAGGTCTGAAATCTCGACGAATTTAATTTGAAGAGATTTTTATATAACTCAACAGCCATTCTCCAGTTGCCTTGCACCCCTCTGAGCTTGTCATGCAGCTTTTGCGGCCCGTCCAAACTTACACCCACAATTAACTTTGGAAATTTCAGTTTTAAAATCCTTTTAACCTGCTTCAATACCAGCTTGGTTAATAGTCCGTTTGTTATCATGTTCACCAGGAATGTGTCAGTTTCTTCTCTTATTACCTTGCAAATCTCATAAAGGTCCTCTCTCATAAAGGGCTCTCCCCCTGTTAGATTGACCCAAGAGGGATTTATATACCGGAAAATCTCTTTTATTTCTCTTAGAATTAGCTCATTAGTTGGCTTTTTCTTCCAGATATTGCATGTCTTGCACTTGGAATTGCACCTGTATGTAACAGCGAAAGTTAGCTTATAAGGTTGCCTCAATCTTTTAAAATTAGATGTAAGAATTCGCGTGCTGAGCAACAATCCCTGCTTTAGCATTTAATCACCAAGAAGCTCTTCAATAATCTTTTTCAATATAAACCAACCATCGCGGAATGTTCTTAGCTTACCCTCGCCTGCTTCTCTTGCCTTTTCAAAGCTCGGGACTTCAAGCACATTAAAGCCCTTCTTAGCTACCTTGATTGCCATCTCTGTTTCTATAGAAAATCCCTTGCTCTTTAATTTCAGTTTCTCAAACATTTTTTTCTTAAAAGACCTGTACCCGTAGCACAGGTCAGTGTAATGCGTTCCCCAGATTAGATTAACCATGCTAACGAAAAACTTGTTGCCGAGCTTGCGGACCCAAGGCATATCGTCGCAGGCGGCTGTCAGCCCTATGCCTTTTGATGCTACTTTTGCTGGCCCTTGTCTCCCTGACGTCATGCGGCAAAAAGGGCGAGGAGAGCGAGTTCACGCCGCCGCCGGCCACGGTGATTCGCGCTGCAGAACAGGCTACCGCTACCGTGTCAGCGGCGGGGTCCACGCCGACGCGGCTTCCTGTGCCGCCGACCCCTCCACCACCGCCGAGCCAGGCTCGGGATGCGACGGCGTATCCCTACCCTGTGCCGATGGGGCTTCCT
>CAYOTZ010000029.1:0-4888 GCA_964407035.1 uncultured Methanosarcinales archaeon
CCAACATTACACTTAATATTAGCTTAACAATTGGCAAGTTAGAGCCAGTTATCAAGGTAACAAAAACAAGGCTATTCGCTAAAAAGATTAACAAGTTCAATATAAGCGTGATAAATAACTGGAATAAAGAATTTAAAGGCAAACTATACGCAGAGCTCGTTCAGAATGGTAGTAGCTTAGCTAAGTATACTTCACCTGATTTTACAATAGCCCAAAGAGCCACAAAAAACTTAGTGCTATTTATAGACGCTACAAAAGTAAAGTCAGGCAAAGCAAAGCTAATATTAACTTTAGATTACAACAACCAAAAGAAATCTATTACAACAGAAGTAAATATCACAGAAAAATCTGTTAAAGAGATAAAAAAGAAGCAACCAAACATAATTCCCTATTTGGCTATAGCTTTGTTATTGGCTATGATATCAGCAATTTATCTGATAATAAAAAAGAGATAAAAATATAAAGCTACAGTAATTCAAGTTCGGTATGAAAATTGAAAAATTAGTTCCAGATACCTCTGTTATAATAGAAGGGCTTGTTTCTAATAAGCTTGAGAACAATAAACTAAAATTAGAAAAGCTGCTGATACACGAAGCAGTTATAGCAGAGCTTGAGCACCAGTCCAATAAGAACAAGACAATTGGATTTCTCGGGATAGAGGAAATTAACAAACTTAAAGATTTGTCCAGGAAGCTGAAATTTGAAATAGAATTCAGGGGTAGAAGACCCACGCAACAAGAGATAAGGCACGCATCACTCGGCGAGATTGACGCACTAATAAGACAGTTAGCTTACGATGAAGGTGCAACACTTTTTACAGCAGACCAAGTTCAAGCGAAAATCTCAGAGATTATGAATATTCCAACTATTTTCGAAGACATTCGGATAAAAAACGAGAAGCTCAAGTTCGAATCCTATTTTGACGAAACAACAATGTCAGTCCACTTAAGGGAAAATGTGGAACCATATGCAAAGTGTGGTTTGCCGGGTAACTGGGAGTTCCTCAAGCTGAGCGATAAAAAGCTGACAAGAGAAAAGCTTGAAGAGATATCAAAAGAGATAGTAGATGAAGCAACAATACGCACAGACGGGTTTATAGAAATAGATAGGAAAGGTTCTACTATAGTTCAATTGTCGTCATATAGAATTGTCATTACAAGACCACCTCTGTCAGACGGCTGGGAGATAACTGCTGTCAAACCAATAAAGATTATGGAGTTAAAGGACTACAAGATCTCTGAAAAGCTAATGCGACGGCTTAACGAACAGGCAGAGGGCATACTGATAGCAGGCGCACCAGGCATGGGCAAGAGCACATTTGCTCAAGCACTGGCTAGCTTTTACGCGCAGCGAGGCAAGATAGTAAAGACAATAGAAGCGCCAAGAGACCTTACTCTAGGAGACAACATAACACAGTACGCGATATCTCACGGTACAGCGCAGGAGATACATGATATACTGCTGCTCAGCAGGCCTGATTACACGATATTTGACGAGATGCGGAACACATCTGATTTCAAGTTGTTTTCTGACCTGAGATTGGCAGGGATTGGTTTAGCAGGTGTCGTCCACGCAACAACACCAATAGATGCTATACAGAGGTTCGTCGGCAGGATCGAGCTTGGAGTAATACCGCAGATTATAGATACTGTAATCTTCATAAAAAACGGTGATGTTGCAAAGGTGCTGAGCCTGGAGATCACAGTTAAAGTACCAACAGGTATGACAGAAGCTGATCTTGCAAGACCAATAGTTGTGGTCAGTGATTTCAATACAAGTAAGATAGAATACGAGCTGTACAGCTATGGTGAAGAAACAGTTGTCATACCAATAAGCTCAAAAGCCACTAACAAGAGCCCTGCTGCCAAGCTTGCAGCAAAAACAATCAAGAACACACTTAAGGATTACAGCAAGAACATCAAAGTGGAGATGGTGTCTGATGGTAAGTGTATTATCTATGCGCCGCCAAGCAAGATTAGTAAGATTATAGGCAAGAATGGTAAGAACATAGAACGCTTGGAGAGAAAGCTTGGTATGCGTATAGATGTTCAAGAACTCTCCACAAAGTACAGCAACAAGAAAAACCTTGTCTCGCTTAATTTCGAGCTGACAATGAACGAAAAGCGCCTCGTGTTCAGTTTGGGCGGCAAGTTCGCAAACAAGGATGTAGACATTTATATTGGCGATACTTTTCTATTCTCTGCCAAGGTTGGCAAGGACGGCAAGATAAAGCTCAACAGAAATTCAGAGCTGGCGGAGGTAATAGTAGATGCAATCAACTCTGGTGAGGAAATAAAGCTAATAGAGAAATAAGAATGCTACACTTAGACCTATGTGAGAACCCTGAAATAATAAAATGAACATATTCAAAGACATACTGGGCTCAGACGAGAGCTTATTCAGCAACCCCCTTGCATTAGAGTTTGATTACCTGCCGAAGCAAGTGCCTTACAGAGAAAGTGAGCAGCGGCAGATTATATACTGCATCAAGCCACTACTCCACAATATGAGTGGTAAGAACATTCTCGTTTACGGTAAGCCAGGTGTTGGCAAGACGCTTGTTATCAAGTACATACTGAACCAACTGGAAGAAGAGACAGAGGATATAACACCCCTGTACATAAACTGCTGGCAGAAGAACACATCATACAAGATAATGATAGAGATATGCCACCTACTCGGCTATAAGTTTACTCACAATAAGAACACTGAGGAGTTGTTTGATGTGGTAAAAAGAATACTAAACAAAACTTCTGTTGTGTTTGCGTTTGATGAAATAGACAAGGTTGAGGACTTTGACTTTCTATACTATATTTTGGAGGGAATATATTGCAAGTCAGTAATATTGGTCACAAACTACAAGGAATGGCTCATAAAGCTTGATGAGAGAATACGCTCAAGGTTAACGCTACAGCTTACAGAGTTCAAGCCGTATAGCTATGAAGAAACAAAAGGTATATTACTACAGAGGGTTAATCTCGCTTTTGCACCTGAAGTCTGGGAAGACGATGCCTTACTGCTTATCGCCAAGAAAAGTAATGATGTAAAGGACATCCGCATCGGATTGCATCTGTTAAAAGAGTCAGCCAATATCGCAGAGTCAGAAGCAAAACGCAAGGTTAGCTTGAAGCATGTAGAGAAAGCAATCCTCAGGTTAGATGAGTTCGCTGTCAAAAGCTCAGACCAGCTGGACAAAGAGGAAAAGCAAATACTTGAGCTTATAAAGAACAACTCGGGTAAGAAGATAGGAGAGTTGTTTGAGTTGTACAAGGCAATGAACGGTAAGGGCGTCTATAAAACATTCCAGCGAAAGATAGAGAAGCTTGCCAGGAACGGGTTCATTAATGTGGAGAAGATAAAGGGCGGTGCCCAGGGCTCTACTACTATTATAAATTACAAGAGCAAAGAGAAGAAGCTAACAGAATTCTAATAGAGAATCTTGAAACCTTTTAAATTTTCATCTACTGGAAGCTCTTCAATCTCAACCTTAGTTACCACTGCTGATTCCGGGCCTTTATGACAGAAATCAACAATTTGCATTAGCTTATCATTATCACCCTGAGCCACAACCTCAACTGTGTCATTAGGTAGATTACGCACATAGCCACTCAGCGATAACTGCTCAGCAAGAAGCTTGGTGGTATATCTAAAGAAAACACCATGCACCCTCCCTTTAATTATCAATCTTAGCCTTTTCATAAGTTAATCACTTTGTAAACAGCGGCCTTCTCCAATCTATTCATAACAGCCCTACCGAGACCTTTTGCACTTATACCAGCCACCAGTATTATGTCTATATCATAGCTATCAAACTCGCGCAACGCCATAAATAATTTCTTTGCGAATTCCTCTTTGGAACCATAGCATAATACTGCACGGTCCGCTTCGAATTCTGCCTTGAAAGGAGAAAACACGCCTACAGTTAAGCCAGCTTCTTTGAACTCCTTGGACATCTGATTTATAACTCCAATTAGTTTGGTTCTATCACCCACAAGTAGAATCAGTTTACCGCGGGGTGCATAATGTCTATATTTCATACCGGGAGATTCTGGCCTTTTTGGTTTTGTAGTTTTTTTTAAAGCTGGGTGTAGCTTTATCGGTATGCATTTGCTTAAACTTTCAAGTGTTATCCTGCCAGGCCTTAAAAGCAAATAGGGTTTTCTGCTTATATTGATAACTGTGCTTTCCAGCCCTATGTCTGTCGGGCCCGAATCTATGATTATGTCAACCTTGCCATACAGGTCCTCTATTACATGTTCTGCTGTTGTTGGGCTCGGCCTACCTGAGAGGTTGGCAGAGGGCGCTGCGATAGGCACTCCTGCTGTTTTTATCAGTGCAAGTGCAACCTCATGTGAGGGCATTCTCACAGCCACTGTGGGTAAGCCAGCAGTCACAACACTTGGTACTAAATCGCTCTTCTCTACTACTATCGTAAGGGGGCCAGGCCAATATTTTTTTGCTAATAGTTGTGCATCTCTTGGCAAGTGCTTGGCTAATACTCTAAGTTGAGAAAACTCAGATATGTGTAATATAAGCGGGTTGTCAGCAGGTCTACTTTTTGCTTTGAATATCTTTTTTACTGCTGCTTCATCCAGCGCATTAGCTCCTAAGCCATAAACTGTCTCTGTTGGAAAAGCAACAAGCTTGCCTTTTGTTATTGCTCTTGCAGCTTCTTTTACTATATTAAGGTCTATGTTGCGCCTGTTTATCTTCAAAATCTTTGTCCTGACCATTTTTTTATGGCTAATTTTAGCTCAGAGTGCTTTTTAGCGTAATCCTCCAAGCTTATATTTTTTAGTGTTGCTTCTAACGCTTGACGAGTTGCAGCTGCGCCTGCCCTTGTGCCTTTTGGATGTGCATGTATGCCGCCACCAAACTGAAACACTGC
>CAYOTZ010000029.1:4898-6896 GCA_964407035.1 uncultured Methanosarcinales archaeon
ACTGCATCATACCCAAAAAACTCGTACAGTTTAGGTATCATCAAAGGCTGCAAACCGCCAGAAGCCACCGGCATTACTCTCTTCAGACCAAACCAATCCTGTTTTAACTGATAAGTCAACTCAAAGCCATCAATATGCATTCTGGTTAGCTCTTTGTCTAAGCTCAGCACTTCATCCCTGCTACCTTCCATTTTTCCTATTACGGTCCCTATATGTAGCTGGTCAATGCCTATAAGCCGGGCAAGCTTGGCTACCATCAGCATAGCAATACCGTGCTTCTCGTTTCTGGTAAATGCAGAATGCATGCAGCGATGAGCATGAAGTATCAACTTTAGCTGATTGTTTACCTTTCTCAGAGATTGCATGGCTGTCCAGCCAGTTGTTATTATATCTATCATAGCGTATTCTCCACCAAGCGACTTAACGTACATCGCGCGGTGCAGCATTTCTTCTATGTCTGGTGCTGTAATGTTCGGGATATATGCCTTTTTCATTCCTGTAAGCTTCTCTGCCTTTGCTCTGAGCTTAAGTGCCTGTTTAACCCGCTCCTTAAAGGGGTTCAATGGCTGGTTCGTCAGGTTCTCATCATCCTTAACAAGGTCTACACCACCAATCCATGCTTCATAAGCAACAAGAGCATGCTCCTTTGGTGATAAACCTAGCTTGGGTTTTACAATTGTTCCAAGCAAGGGCCTTTTGATTCTGAACAAACGCCTGACACCTGCTATCCCAAACTTAGGGCCCTGAAAACTCTTGACATAACTCTCAGGTAAGTGTAAATCCAAAAGCCGTATGTTGCGCACCTTTTTCATGCTGAGGATATTGCCTGCCACACTGCTCAGCAACTGGGCAACAGAGCCTAACTCAAACAACTCCAATCTGAGCGCTATCTTTATAATACCCTTATTCTTGGCTATAGAGAAAACATGCGGCTTTAGCTTGTTTGCTAACGATGTTTTAAGTGTCTTTATGTCGCTCCATGTATCTATGGAACTCTCGCCTGCAACAGCATTAGCCACGTCCTCAAAAGAATAACCCATGGACGGCTCTAAGTAATACTCTGCAACAAGCTCGTTAATCTTGGGTTTATATCTTAAGGATATATAGTCATCTCTCATTCAAATCACCTCTGCACACTCTAAATTCATATAGTAAGCTTTATATAAAACTATCCCTATTTTTGAAATTATGCGCATTCCAAAAGAGTACATCGTAAGCTTAAAGTACCTCACTATAGCGGCTGCTGTGTTTCTCGTGTTATACTTTGGTGGTAAGGGTATCATTGGCTTGGTTGTATACTCGCCTGCAACAGAGAACAGTATTGATATCTCTCATAGTTACAACAAAAGCGGTGTGTTCTTTACTGAGCTACCTGAGTTTGGTTTGATAACCAGCTTGAGCTTGAGCGGCAATTTCTCAGGCAGTGGCGGGGCTGTCGTAACTCTACAAATAGCCAACAATAGCTATGTTGTGCTTGACACCTCCCAGCTGAACCAAACAAAAGAAGTTCAAGCAAACATTCCAATTGTAACAGGGAATGTTGCAGCAGAAATAACAGAAGAAACAACTGAAAGCAGTGAAGAAGGTAGTGAGAGCAGCAGTATTGAGCAAACAACTGAAACAACAACTGAAGAGCAAGAAGAAACAACTGAAAGCAGTGAAGAAGGTAGTGAGAGCAGCAGTATTGAGCAAACAACTGAAACAACAACTGAAGAGCAAGAAGAAACAACTGAAACTTCTACAACTGTCCAAAAAGAGCAGAGTGAAGAACTAACGAATGAAACATCTACAACTATTCAGAAACAAGCTGGAGAGAAAGCAAACGAGACAACAACCACAATTCAACAAGAGCCAACGAGCACTGTAGGAAACGAAACAGAGCAACAAACTAATAAGACAACAACCACAATTGAGCAAACAACTATTAAAAAAGATGCTAACGAAACAAAGAGTGTTGCAGAGGCCAATACCACAACTACCACAGAGCTAGATAATATA
>CAYOTZ010000030.1:0-6884 GCA_964407035.1 uncultured Methanosarcinales archaeon
ATTCTTAGGTAACGAGCTAGTTTTCGGGCTTTGCTTGAGTGCATGGTTAATCCTTAGCTACTTAGGGTATCTTGTGGCTCACAGAATAAAGCAAACTGACAAGGTTGTTGAGTTGCTAATCATTATTGGAGGAGTTCTCCCGGTTTGCACAATCCTCATTATAAGGTTGGTAACTTACAAAATATTCTTACATGGTGTAATTGTCCCGCCAACCCTTATGTATCTATATATACTTTTGCTGCTGTTACCATTTTGCATTCTGAACGGAGCGTTCGTTATACTAATTGCAAGGGTCTTTCAGAAGAAGAAATATAGCAAAAAACCAAGCTTTGTTGTTTTCTTAGACAATCTGGGAGACGGACTGGCTGGTGTTATCTTTAGCTTTGTTCTTGTTTTTATCTTCAACACCATGCAGATAGCACAGATTCTCTTTTTACTGGCATTGCTTGTCGTGTTCTTTACAAAAACCAGGATTTCAAAGATCACTTATTTATTGCTCATAATAGCTACTATCATAGCTATAAACCTTGATATTGACAAACACACTATAGCTTTTCTTTATCCTTACCAAGAGATTGTTGCTAATAAGTTCACACCTTTCGGTAACATTGTGCTTACAAAGACAAACGAGCAGTACAATCTATTTGAAAATGGGCTGCTTTATGCATCCACTCAGGATTATTTTATAGCAGAGAGCATTGTTCACTTGCCATTGTTACAGCTCAACAAAACAGAGAATTTACTCCTTATCTCAGGCGGCTTGACAGGCGCCTTAAATGAAGCTCTGAAGTATGATTTCAAGCATATTGATTATGTGGAGCTTGACCCTGAAATAATCAGCTTAGGGTTAAAGTATTTTAGCTTGCCATCCGATAAGAGGATAAGTTACTATTCCACTGACGGCGTGCTATTTTTGAAGCAAACCAATGAAACCTATGATGGTGTTATATTAAGCATAGGCACGCCTACAAATGCCCAGTCGAACAGGTTTTACACAGACGAGTTCATCAAACTTGTTAAGAAAAAGCTGAACAAGGGAGGAGTATTCTCATTTAGCATTCAAGGTGGAGAGAATTACCTAAGCAGCGAGCTTGCCACAATGCATTCCATTCTGCTGAAAACAGCACTTAAGCATTTCAAGCACTTCATTGTGATTCCTAGTGAGGAAACTTACTATATCTTCTCTGACGCTAAACTGAGCTATAACTTTACCAAGTTGATTGGCAAACACCATATTGCCACGAGGTTTGTAAAACCAGAGTATCTTGACGCGATAATCAACAAGGAAAGGGTAACCAGCTTTCTTAGTCATCTGTCTAAAAATGTGAGTTTGAACAAAGACTTCAAGCCAGCTGCTTATTATTATGTGGTACTTACCTGGATGAAGCAATTCAACCTTGGTTTACTACCAATTATAGTTTTGCTCATAACTCTATTACTTCTTGTTATCCCGATACTTGAGCCATCAACTTACATCGCTTTTACATCTGGGTTTATAGGGCTGTCTGTGGAGTTTATGCTTACTTTAGTGTTTCAGATAACTTACGGTTATGTCTATTCACAGCTTGGGCTTGTTGTGGCAAGCTTTATGTTTGGTTTAGTGTTAGGTAGTTATCTGGCTTTAAAGCTAAAAAAGGTTAAGAAGCACTACATAGCTTGGTCTGAGTTGTTTATCTTGTTTTTATTGGTTTGCTTACTTATTCTCGTCTTATACCACGCCACAAACATAGCTACAATATTTGGCATGAACTTTCTTATGGCTTCTGCCATTGGCTTTCAGTTCCTTGCCCTTTCGCGACTGAAGAAGAAGAAGCCCACAAGAATGCTGAGCAGGCTCTATATGGCTGATGCTGTAGGGGCAGCTATCGGCGCTTTGGTTTCAGCTGTGTTTGTTGTCCCGCTTATTGGCTTTTCTTGGAGCATTATCCTTTTTGCTATTTTGAAAATCAGCTCTTTTGCTTATCTCAGTTTTAGTAAACTTTAAATTCTCAAAACACATATCACAATAAAATGGCTCTCATAGATAAACTAAAGAGAGGGCTCGTTCTGTTAGTGCCTTCTGCAGCTTTGATTAGTGCTACTGGTTGTTCAAGGGAGCAAGAATTAAAAATCAGGTTGTGGAATAACTATGTTCTGCGTGCATATGCTAATCTTGACTTTCTCGCATCCGAGCTTTTAAGTTTGAATGTAAAGATGTTTGGGTTAGGGACCAGGCGGCTTGAAGTGCTTCCCGGAGACGCGACCTATACCTGTATACTTGAGGACATGGCTTATGATTATCTGATGCTTTCCAAAACCTTTGGATTTGTTGAAATTATACAACCATTGAACTATGAAACAAAACATCAGATTTTTTTGGATTTGAATAGAATAGTTGGCTTAGAAGGTTGGTTTGTGTTCGCCTCTTTATACGCACACACTATAGATAAGGTTAGCATAAAGTATGAATTGGGGTGTTAAAATGAGAACAACCATTGGCAGTAAAACTCTGGAAGACAAACTGAAAGAACTGGCTTCAGTATGCCCTCATATCTTGGTTGGCAGGATTAACCCAAACGAGATTATCCCGAGGTATGAGCTGCCAGAAGCACCAAAAAACAGAGTCTGCTGTTATCGTATAGACTCTATACCTGAACTGCAGCTTCTATCTCTTGAATCTTATGAGTTCGTGCCTTACACAGCCATAGCCAAACATTTTACAGCTGATGAGCTGAAGTTGTCACACCTTTTCGTTGGTATTCAAGGCAAAGGAGAAAAGAATATTATTCTACCTTTTTCAAGGGTATGGAAAAAAAGGGCTGGTGGCTCGTTTGAAAAAGCAATTGCATTACAACTTGCAGTTCAGGCAAATTTTGAGAGTTATCTTGTGAATGGCATATTCAGGCCTAGTGAAGATGCAGAATACTGCTCTCTGACATTTAACCTCCTTTTCTATCAGGATATGCTCTATATTGTTGATATTCAAAACCCTTTCTTTGTGGTGGGTCCCAGAATGGTGCCATTTGTCATGCCTGTGATGGATATTAATAAGGGGGGTATAAGGTTGCCAGAGGGCTTGGGCGAAAGTAGAAGCTACAGGTTGCTATAAAGTCAAAAAAATGTCGAGAAAAAAGAGGAAGAAGAGCTTGCTGTTCAAGAAAATAACAAGGCGCGAGTTCATTAAGTTAGCAGGTGCTACTATGCTTGGATTGAGCTTTGGCGGTTACTTGATAAAGAACTTTGTGTTGAACAAAGCGCCAGTAGCTTTGAACAACAGCCTTAAGGTTGCAGTAAGCAAAAAGCATACAAAAGAGGTTTACTTCTACACCAGATTGGCTGGTGATATTGTGAGGTGTGACACCTGCCCTCACAACTGTAAGTTATCGGCTGGTCAGCGTGGGATTTGCAGGGTGAAAGAGAATGTAGGTGGCAAGCTGATTAGCTTTGTTTACGGCAACCCCTGTGCCGTGCACATAGACCCTGTTGAGAAAAAGCCGTTATATCATTTCCTGCCTACGACCAAAGTGTTTTCAATTGCAACAGCTGGTTGCAATTTTCGCTGCCTGAATTGCCAGAATTGGGAAATCTCCCAGTTCCCGCCTGAAAAAACCTATAACTCCGACATGATGCCTACAGAGGTTGTTTCTAATGCAATCGCTGCCAAATGTGCTTCTATAGCTTATACCTATTCAGAACCAGTGGCTTTTTACGAGTATATGCTGGATACGAGCAAATTAGCAAAAGAGAACAACATAAAGAACCTTTGGATAACCAACGGTTATCTCGCTGAAAAGCCACTAATTGAGTTATCTAAGTATATTGATGCAGCGAATGTTGACCTTAAGAGTTTCAAAGATAGCATTTATGCCAAGCTGAACAGTGGCACACTTCAACCAGTTCTCAACACATTAAAGACGCTCAAAAAGCAGGGTGTATGGCTAGAGGTAACCAACCTTGTTGTGCCCTCCTACACAGATGATTTGGATATGATAAAGCAGATGTGCAAGTGGCTTTATGATAATCTCGGAGCAGACACACCGCTTCACTTTTCAAGGTTCTATCCCCATTACAAGCTGAGACACCTACCACCCACGCCTTATTCTACACTCAAGAAAGCACGCGATATAGCATTGAAAGCGGGTTTGCATTATGTATATGTCGGCAATGTGCTGGAGCTAGAGGGACAGCAGACATACTGCCCCAAGTGCGGTAAGGTAGTGGTAAAGCGGGAGGGTTACGACATAAAAGAAGTCAATATCGTGGATGGCAAGTGTAAGTTTTGTGGTTACAGAATTGCTGGAGTGTGGAGTTTATGATGCAGCGAAGGATAGCATATCTTGCGATATTTCCTTTGTTCTTTATTCCCTTTTTTCTGTTGATGAAAAAGGGCAGCTCAGCTCGTTTGTTTGTTGCCTATTTTGAAAATTCATACTATATTTATCTTGTTTATTCTGTTATCTTGTTCTTTCTGGTTATTGTTTTTGTTAGTATATATTACCCTAAAATTTTGAAGATAGCAAAGAACAAGTTGCTTGGTTATGCAACATATGTTTTACTTTTACCTGCAGTTATCTTACCTCTGTTTAGGTGCTGGTTCAAGTTCCCGTATCTGTTCTGTCATCTTTGCCCTAATAAGTGTGTTTTTGGATTGCTGCGGCCTTTTGTGTTACCCAGTGCCATTATCATAAACCTAAAGGCAAGGTTCTTTTGCTATAATATATGCCCTTTTGGTAAGCTTCAAACCTCCCAATGCTTCTTGAACAGGCGTATCATAAGTAAGATTTTTTTGCTTACAGGCATTCTTTTTCTTATCTTTGTTGTTTATGCTAAGTTCTCTGTTAGGGTTAATAGTAGTGTTTATGATTTTTTCTTTAAGTCAGGCAACTCTTTTTCATATCCTGTTGTGATTGGTTTTTTAATAATATTAGGGGCTTCTTTCTTTATTGCTCGGCTTTGGTGCGATTCTCTTTGTCCTGTTGGTTCTTTAGCTCGGGCTTATATCTGGATAAAGAAGAGATTTGCTAACTTAAATCTTAATAGGAGAGCCAAATAACAGAATTTATTTAAATTACAATCATTTTACACAATTTTAAATGAAGAAGAAGCAAAATCAAGTTATGAAGTTACTCTCGGAAATTCCGCCGGCTTTTCTTACTTTGGCTATTGCTATCGTCATTATTGGGTTCGTCCTTTACATAGAAACCCAAACTCCAGTTAAACCAGAGAAACTGGTAGTGAGAGCTTCTTCAATAGCAGGCACATGGTATCCAGGCACTCGCGAGGCATTACTAAGCTTTTTGAACTCCACATTAGACACAAAACAGAAAAAACTCTACAATCTCAAGGCGATTATTGTGCCGCACGCAGGTTATCGCTTTTCTGGTGCTGTTGCAGCACGCGGCTTCTCTTTTGTCCCCAGCACTTACAAAAAGGTAATAGTTTTGGGTTTGTCTCATCATTATCTCTTTAATGGGCTCTCTGTCTTTAACGGCACGCACTATGAGACCCCACTTGGGCTTGTCAAACTCTCAGATGAAATTGCTGAGCTACTAAACGAGCCAGGTGTTAGCTATCAGAAAGAAGCACATATAAAAGAGCACTCTATTGAGATAGAACTGCCGTTCCTTCAATACATTCTGGGCGATTTTGAGCTAGTACCAATGCTTACTAGCAAAACAGACCCAAAGCAACTGGCTGATTTGCTATCCAAATACACAGACGGCACAACACTTATTGTTGTCAGCACTGATCTTAGCCATTATCACCCTTACGGTGAGGCAATAAGGATTGACAACAAGACTATCAGGGCTATACTAAACCTTAACATCACAGATTTTATTACCCACGGTGAGGCATGCAACAAACTTGGTGTTCTAGGTTTGCTCTATCTGGCAAAGCAGAAAGCATGGAAGCCATTGCTGCTCCAGTACGAGAACTCTGGGGATACAGCAGGGGACAAAAGCAGAGTGGTTGGCTATACAGCGATTGCCTTTGTCGAGGAAGAGCTAACAGAGCAAGAGCAGCAATTCCTGCTGAAGCTTTCAAGAACAGTGCTGAGCAGCATTTTTAATAAATCAATCGAAATCAGTGTGAACGAATCAGAGCTGAGTCCAAAGCTCAAAGAGAAGCGCGGTTGTTTTGTCACGCTGCACAAGTTTGGTCGATTGAGGGGCTGTATAGGCCATATAATACCACAGGAGCCACTCTGGAAGTGTGTTATTGATAACTCGAGGAATGCTGCTCTAAATGATAGACGCTTCCAGCCGGTTACAGCTGATGAGCTTAAAGACATAGACATTGAAATCTCGGTATTGAGCCAGCCAGAAGAGCTGGAATACAGGGACAAAGATGAGCTGCTAGATAAGCTCCAACATGGCTATGACGGTGTGGTTCTGGAATATGGATTCTCTGGCGCTACTTACCTGCCTCAGGTTTGGGAGCAGCTGCCAGACAAGAAGGACTTTTTGGCTCACCTTTGCAGAAAGGCAGGCGCACCTCTTGATTGCTGGGAAAGACACCCTAAGATACTCACTTACCATGCATTTGTTTTCTCTGAGTAAGCTTCAACATAACGATTGTAAGCTCATATAGCAGCACAAGTGGTAAACCAAGCACGAGCTGAGATACAATATCTGGCGGTGTGATTACAGCTGCAAGTATGAATATAACAATGTAAATACGCTTTCTGTTCTGTATAAGATGCTTTGTTTTTATAATGCCAAGTTTACCCAGCACAAATATTATTAAGGGAAACTCAAGGCAAACACCAAACCAGGAACTAAAGCCAAGAAAGAATTTTATAACATGCCTCAAGCTTAGCATATTAGCAATATAGCTTGGAGTAAGCATCTTTAGCCATTTCAGGGTTAGTGGTGAAACAAAAAACAGGCAAAACATAAACCCTG